>NZ_DJDC01000156.1:73832-95448 GCF_002430855.1 Acinetobacter sp. UBA5934
GTAATGATTCCACCCGGTGCTTTATAGGGACGTGGCATATCGGGTTTTGAAATTTTCAGTTTGATATACGCCATCATCATCAATACATAAGAAATGGTGGCACCAAACACAGCCATCAAAATAAGTAAATCGCCCTCTCCAGTTAATGACAGCATAAAACCAATAATACCCGGAATGATAATTGCTAAATGCGGAGCATGGTTGTTATTTGTTAAAGAGAGTTTTTTCGGTAAATAGCCGGCACGTGAAAGCGCAAAGACTTGGCGTGAATAGGCATAAATGATCGAGAAGAAACTGGCAATTAAACCGGCCAAACCGACAAAGTTTACAAAACCAGCAAGCCAGGTACTTTCACCATAAACTGCTTTTAAAGCATCAACCAAGGGCGCGCCTGAATTTTTTAAAGCATCTGCGCCCGCTGCGCCTGGACCTAAAATCAAAATACTCAAGGCAAAAATCGCCAGAATAACCATAGAACCAATTAAGCCACGCGGTAACGATTTATGCGGCTCCTTGGCTTCTTCAGCGGCTAAAGGCACGCCTTCCACTGCCAGAAAAAACCAGATTGCATAAGGTACTGCGGCCCAAATGCCTAAATATCCTAAAGGTAGCAATACACTCGAACCCACCGCGTCAGTATTGACTGCAATATTAAACAGGTTGGCACGATCAAAATAAGGTACCATCGCCACAATAAAAACCAACAATGCGACAGCGGCAACGGCGGTAATTATGAAAATGATTTTTAATGCTTCCCCTGCACCTTTTAAATGCAATCCCATAAAAAATAGATAACAGACCAGATAAACCATCCAGCCTCCAATGCCAAACAAGGATTCGCAATAGGCGCCAATAAAACAGGCAATCGCAGCAGGTGCAATGGCGTACTCAATTAAAATGGCCGTACCGGTCAAGTAACCGCCTAATGGACCAAAAGCCGTCCGCGCAAAACTGTAACCGCCGCCCGCTGTAGGTAACATGGTCGACATTTCTGACATGGCTAAACACATGCACAGGTACATGACTGACACAATAATGGTGGCAATAAACATTCCGCCCCAACCGCCTTGCGCCAAGCCAAAATTCCAACCGGCAAAGTCACCTGAAATTACATAGGCAACTCCTAGACCGACCAAAAGCAGCCAACCGACAGCGCCTTTTTTTAATTGACGTTGGGCGAAATAGTCTTCTGTCACGTTTCCCGCTATTGGGGCATTTTCTATTACGGTTTTAATTTCGGACATACGCACCTCTTATTCTATTTTTTGCAATAACAAAATAAATGCATAAGCCATACCAGTTTTGAAAATTTGGTAAAAAATGCTTTAAGTAACTGTTGCAGCAAAATAAAGGCAGTGCATTTTTATCTTTAAGCTTAAATCAAGATGAATCTGGCTAAAGGTGCTGAAAGGTTTAAAATGAGCTATAATTGTGCACCTTGTTTTTCATGCTGCTTAACTTTATGGCGTATCGTCAGCAATCTGTAACGCTTGATTTGGACACTGACGTCACTCATCAATGTTGCTTGCATTACACTCGTGATGAACATCTCATTGGTATTATTGAATTTAATAAACCAAGTTACGTGCTTAAATGGGGTGATCTGGAATATTTCCGTCGTCGTACCGAAGAGTTTTCAGTGATGCCTTTCCCTGAATGTATCAACGCAATGGTAATCGATATTCGTAATATTGCCCCGTTCTTAGACAATGAAGTGCCGATTATTCCTTGGCGCTTATTGGAAGAAGAATGTCCAATTCGTTTGGTGGTGCCACAAGATCGTCTTGAACATTATGCGGGTCTGTTTGAACCGACATGGCTCACCAGCGATGTGGAAACCGCCATTCAAGAAATCCGTGAATATATTGATATGTTTGTACACTAAGATAATGATATTAAAAAACCTCCACTGTGGAGGTTTTTTTGTGCTTTGTATTCCCTCTCCTTTTAGGAGAGGGTCAGGGAGAGGTCTTTTTAATCACATTCCTAACAACCTCATAGTATTGAACATTCAAAAGAAGAAAAAACATTTCATTTATTGGCTTCTTACTGCTTTGTACCCTCACCCCATCCCTCTCCCATAGGGAGAGGGTGAAAATATGCTATTACCAATAATTCTCGACTGCAATATTGCCTTCACCACGGCGGTTCATGATCAAACCACGTGCTTTTAAGGCTTCTTTGGTATCTTCTACCATTTGCGGATTACCACACAGCATGACATGGCTGGTTTCCACATTAAATTGCAAACCTGCCGCTTTTTCCAGTTCACCATTTTCAATCAGTACCGGTAAACGCTCATGCAATGCTGCGTTTGGATCACGGGTGATAATCGGAATAAATTTAAAGCCAGTATGCCCTTCGCCAAAGGTTGCAGCAATTTCCTGAATACGCTCTACATACGCCAGTTCAGCTTCGGTGCGCACACTATAAACCAGATTAATCTTTTGATATTTAGACCAGGTTTCAAAGTCTTGCAGCATCGATAAAAACGGTGCCAACCCCGTACCTGTACCTAATAACCACAAGTCATTCGGTAAGGGTAACTGGTAGCGTGCCAGGGTTAAAAATCCATAAGGGATTTTTTCCAGGTATAGTTCATCTCCAACTTTGAGATGCTGCAAATTTGAGGTAAAAGCGCCTTCTGGCACCACAATTGAAAAGAATTCCAGGGTTTCATCAAAAGGTGATGACACCACGGAATAAGCCCGAACCACCAGTTCATCACCCACTTGTAGGCCAATACGTGCAAACTGTCCTGCAGTAAATTTAAAATGCGCAGGTCGTGTCATGGTAAAACTGAATAAGGTATTGGTCCAACGGTGTACGGATAAAACTTTTTCTAAGCTAAATTTTTCAATTGACATGATTTCAACGTGGCATGAAAGACTGTGCTCATGGTAGCATGACAATATAATTTATTAATATTTTTTAAATGTTAAGGCTCTATTCATGCGCATGACCTTACGCCAGTTGGCTGTTTTTGTAGCAGTCGCACAAGAAGGCACAGTAACCAAAGCCAGCGATGCCGTTAAGCTCACGCAAAGTGCTGCAAGTATGGCTTTAGCAGATTTGGAAGATGGCTTGGGTGCTCCACTGTTCGACCGTCTCGGTAAACGTCTACAATTGAATGACTTAGGACGTTATCTATTGCCACAAGCATTAGAAATTTTAGGTCGTTGTGATGCATTCGAGCAGGCAGCCAAAGGTGAGCTACAAAGTATCGACTTACGCTTAGGGGCAACGCTCACGATTTCAGATTACTTAATGCCCGATTTAATGGCAGATTTCCTTCAAATTCAGCCACAAGCGCATTTACAACTGCAAGTCGGCAATACTCGTCAAATGATTGAAGCTGTGAACCAGTTTCAGCTGGATTTAGCTTTAATCGAAGGTTCATGCCACCTCCCGCAGTTACAATGTATTCATTGGCGTGATGACGAACTGGCCGTGTGTTGTTCACCAAATCATCCGCTTGCACAGCTTGAACGAACATTAACCCCTGCTGACTTTAAGGCCGCAGGTGTAGAATGGATTTTACGTGAAGAAGGTTCAGGCACCCGTGAAGTTTTTGATAATGCAATTCTCAAAGATTTACCCGATGCCAATATCCGTTTAACTCTGGGTCATAATGAAGCGATTCTTAAAATTGTCGCAGGCGGTTTAGGCATGTCCTGTATTTCCAAACTCGCGATTGAACCTTTACTTGAAAAAGGTCAGTTGGTGATTTTGGATACTCCATTCTGGCAATTGACCCGTCCATTGTTCATGCTGGTACATCGTCAAAAATATCAAGGACCAGGTCTTAAAGCTTTTATGAAATTTTGCGAAGATAAGTGATTTCAGCTTTTAAAAAGCGCCCGTGGAGGGCGCTTTTTCATTTTCTACTTGTTTTACCAGCGTGAATCATTTTCACAAGGTTCACCATCATTGTTACCATCCATTTGTGTTCCCGGACAATTACGCACAAACCAGCGTGCTTCATCACGAGAATTCATTTGTGAACAATGAATACGTCCATCACAGTGATAACTGTTTAGACTTGAATTAACTGGCTGCTCGACAACCGTTTGTACAGTAATCGGTGCTTGTTGTGAAAGTTGCCAACGCTGGTATTTACCGTAGGCCATATAAATCAGTACACCAATAACAACCAGACCAATAATAGTGGTGAGGAATCCTGCATCTTGCTTATCATTTTTACTTTGACGGTGTCGGTAATTACTCTTCTCTTTTACTCGACTCAGCGGCGTATGTGATACAGATTCAATTCTCACATCTAAGCGAACAATATTTTCGGCTTTTAATTTACCGTTATCTTCAACAATACGGAACTTTAAGTTCTCGCCTATTTTAGGTTCGATATTTTTATTGGGAAAATCTTTGATATGAAAAAATAAATCTTTCTTTTCCCCATTCACATCAATAAAGCCAAAGCCACGCTCAGTGTTATAGCTTTTGATTGTCCCCTCAGCAAACATAACAATCTCTTATTGTTTAAATCTTATGCCGAGGATTGTAATAAAAAAGCGCCCGCAGAGGGCGCTTTTTTATTACCAACGTGAATCATTTTCACAAGGTATGCCATCACCATCGCCGTCCATTTTATGATTTGGACAGTTTTGCACGTACCAAACCGCTTCTGCTCTTGAATTCATTTGACTGCAATGCTGCCGTTCATCACATTTAAATTGGGTGGTTGCTAGCTTAATACCATTTTGCTGGTCAATACTGGCACTGATTTTTTCTGAGCGCGGTTTATTGGTATTGTACGTTTCACCAGCTAAATTACGCTGACCCTGCTCCGACAAAACTGCTGCCGGTAAATCTCCCAGTGCTTCTCGCTGCTCTGAGACAATGCGCTGTTGTTTGACGATCAACTGTTGTGCTTTCAATTGCTCTGCAGTGCGGTAATCCTGATATTTGCCGTAAACCATTACAGCCAGCACGACAATCACGATTAATCCCAGTAGGGTAAAAATACTGCCTTTACGACTATTTTTATTATAACGTGGTGAAGCACTTTGCTTGATCTGAACTTGAGGCTCTGCATAAGTTTGAGCCTTAGCTGCAGATTGCTTTAAATCCAAGCGCACAATCTGAGCGGCTTTTAGTTTCCCGTCATCTTCCACAATACGAAACTTTAATTTTTCTCCAATTTTGGGTTCAACAGTTTTATTTGGAAAATCATTGATATGAAAAAATATTTCTTTCGATTGTCCTTTAACCTGAATAAAGCCAAAACCACGGTCCGTGATATAACTTTTTAATTTCCCCTCAACAAACATATCTCACTCTTTTAATTGCTATTATTTTTTTATTTTAATAAAAAAAGAGGCTTTATACCCCCTTTTTTTATTCATGCAAAAGTCGAATATTAACCTGCTTGCACTGAAGTAAAGTTTTTATCCAATCTTTCACCCAGAGCTGACCAGATATCACTTTGAAGTCTTCATCTTAACAGGTGAATATTCAACGTTTAAAATTCGACAATAAAGCAGATGTAATAGATTGGTTGTGTGAAGCAATCTTCGATTTTTTCGCTTTTGCTGACTTGTCTTCAACGCGTTCTATACGAACCGCCTTGTACTTATCGCCATTTTCAACAGCCACGAATGTCACACGTTCATTACGTTTTGGTTCGCCTTCTGCCGCAGGGAAATCTGAAATATGAAAGAAAATATCTCCTTCAGCTGAACCAATAAAACCAAAGCCTTTTTCAGGGTCATACTTTTTGATTTTACCCTGATGTAATTCATCTTTCATGCTGTCGCCCTATGCTCAAAAATGCCATGTCTACAGTATATAAAAAAAGAGGCTCGAAGCCTCTTTTAATTTGCCTTCAAGAATCAGTCTTTTTGCACTGAACCAAAAATTTTATCGCCCGCATCGCCCAGACCTGGAACGATATAACCATTTTCATTCAGACCGTCATCAATAGAGGCTGTAAAAATTGTTACATCTGGGTGTTTTTCTTCTACTTTTTTAATACCTTCAGGTGCCGCAACCAAAACCATTACGCGAATATCTTTACAGCCGCTTGCTTTTAATACATCAATTGCTGCCACCAATGAAGAACCTGTTGCCAGCATTGGGTCAATGATCATCGCTAAACGGTTTTGTACATCAGGTACTAATTTTTTATAGTAAGTACGTGCTTCCAAAGTTTCTTCATCACGTTCAAGACCAAGAACCGATACTTTTGCACTTGGAATCAGGTTCAAGAAACCATCTAACATACCAATACCGGCACGTAAAATCGGCACAACAGTAATTTTTTTACCGGCAATACGGTCTACGCTGACTTTGCCATTCCAGCCATCAATTTCATGATCACACATCGGCAAGTCTTTGGTTGCTTCATAAGTCAGAAGCATGGTCACTTCTTGTGCTAATTCACGGAAGTTTTTTGTACTGATGTCTGCACGACGCAGCAAACCAAGTTTATGTCGGATAAGCGGATGACGGATTTCATGAATAGCCACGGGAGAGCACCTAAAAGATGAGATAAAATTTCATCTATTATAAATGTTTTTTATATCTCTTATAAACAAAAAAGCCCCCTATCTAAGGAGGCTTTTTCAAAAAACTTATAGTTTTTTTAGATTATTGCTGAGATAGCATGAAATGCAATGGAGATAAAATCTCGGCCTGAAGCGCCAATTTGATGATTGGATCAGGATAAACACCAATGATCAATACCGCCAATGCAGCAGCCAGCACCATCATACCACCCACTTTTTGACCCCAATGTTTATCGGCATCAATACGTGGTGTATCTGGCGGTGTCATGTACATTACCACCATCACACGAAGGTAATAATACAGACCAATACCTGAACCAACTACAATCATTGCAGCTAGGAACCAGTGCTGAGTCGTTACAGCAGCCATCACCACCAGGAACTTACCAATGAAGCCTGCAGTTAATGGAATACCCGCAAGTGACAACATCATCACAGTCAAGGTAGCAGTCAGTACTGGACGGCGCCAGAACAAACCACGGTAGTCAGCCAAGCTTTGAGCTTCATCTGCATTGTTATACGGACTTGACATCAACGCTACCGCACCGAATGCACCAATAGTCGTCAATACATAAGTGATCACATAAACAGATACGTTACCCAGGCTTGCATAAGTCATGCTGACTAAACCAATCAGCAAGTAACCGAAGTGCGCAATTGAAGAGTAACCTAGAATACGTTTCAGGTTGACTTGACGTACTGCAAGGAAGTTACCCACCAGAATAGAAAGCACCGCAATAATCGTGATGATGGTTACGATTGAATCTACCAGGATTGCACCTGAAGCCAGTAAATAACGGACAAACAGACCAATAGTTGCTACCTTAGCCACAGTCGCAAGGAATGTCGCGATTGGCGCTGGCGCACCTGCATACACGTCTGGTGTCCATTTATGGAATGGCGCAAGAGACAGTTTGAATGCAACGGCAAAGACAATTAAGCCTAGACCTAGAATCACCATTGGTTGGTTCAGCGCTTGCATCAAGGCCTGAACATTGTCATAGAAAGACAATGAACCGGTATATGCATAGATATATGCCATGCCCATCAACAACATTGCAGAAGCAGTTGCTGAAAGAACAAGGTATTTAATACCCGCTTCTAATGATTGTGAACGTTGGTGCGTATAAGCCAAAAGACCGTATACAGGAATCGACATCAGCTCAAGGCTAATGAAGAAAGATGTATAATGAGAACTTGCAACCATCAACATTGCACCCGCGACCGAGCACAGCATCAAGATATACAGTTCTTCACGGTTATCTTTATAGCTTTCAATATAAGCATGTGACAAAGTACAGCAAGCCAGTGCAGCAATCAGGATGACCAATTGGTAAAGCAAGGTAAATGGGTCAAGCATAAACATGCCCATGATGTTCGCCGGTGCAAACGCACCACCGAACATAGCAATCAGGACATAGGCTGCAGCAAGGTTCAAGCCAACGACAGAGGCTGTTGCAATTAAATTATGGTTACGTTTAATTGCAATGAGAAGCATCACTACGATCGCAGTTAAAGCCACGATCATCACAGGAGCTAATGGCATAAGCTCAGAAAATGACATTGTGAAGTTCATGGCTTATTGGATCTCCACATTTTGTTGAGATACGACCTGTTGAGTCGCATCGACAACTTCTTGAACTGGGATATAGCTGTTCGCTAACCACGCCATGCTTGAATTTGAAATATCAAGGAAGCTTTGTGGGTAGATACCGAGCCATAGTAGACCAAAAGCACACACTAACAGAATAACAATTTCACGCGCATTCAAGTCTTTCAGCGGGTTTGTATAATGTTGTTTTTGCTCTTCATTTGGCGTACCAAACAATGCTTTGTGAATCAGGATCAAGCCGTAAAGACCTGCCAATACCAAGCTGATTGCTGCCAAAATAGTGAAGGTCGGGAATCTATCGAATGAACCCATCAAAATCAGGAATTCACCAATAAAGTTACCTAAACCTGGAATACCTACAAGCGCAGCAACAAAGAACATCAAGAAGAATGAAAGGTATTGGAACTGACCGCGAATACCGCCCATTAAACGTAAGTCACGTGTATGTAAACGCTCATACACCTGACCACACATAATGAACAAGGCAGCAGATGAAATACCATGTGCCAGCATCATGATCATTAAGCCCTGGAACGTTAAGATATTACCTGCGTAAAGTGCAAGTAATACAAAGCCCATGTGCGAAATTGAAGTATACGCAAGCAAACGTTTCATATCGGTTTGCTGGAAAGCACACCAAGCACCGTAGAAGATACCGATTAAACCGAAAATGATCGCGATGTCTGCAAACTGTGCAGAAGCCGCCGGGAAGAATGGCATTACAAAACGAAGCAGACCGTATGCAGCAGTTTTAATCAAGATACCTGCCAAGTCGACAGAACCTGCTGTCGGTGCTTGAGCATGGGCATCTGGTAACCAGCCGTGCAATGGGAACACGGGAAGTTTTACCGCGAAACCAATGAACATACAGATCATCAAGGCATAAGCCACTGATGGTAACTGTGCATCAAGCGTATTCGCCACACCTAATAGGTAGTTATAATCGAAGCCGATCATGCCCGTCATCATGTAACCGTAAACCACAAGGCCTAGGATACCGATCAGCATGATTAAACCCGCTACCTGGGTATAGATGAAGAACTTGGTCGCAGCATAGACACGTGACTTGTTGTCCGCACCTTTATGACCCCATAACGCAATCAGGAAGTAGATTGGTACCAGCATCATCTCCCAGAAGAAGAAGAACAGGAACAGGTCAATTGCCAGGAACACGCCAATTACGCCACCCAAAGACCATAAAAGGTTTAAGTGGAAGAAACCAATATTCTTTTGAATCTCGCCCCATGAACAGCCTACTGCAAGTACACCCAGTAATGCAGTCAAGCCGACCATAAGCAGTGATAAACCATCCACAGCCAAGTGGATGTTAATGCCAAGGGTTGAAATCCAAGGCAGCATGAATTCGGCAGACCAAGTTGGAACTTTGGCGCCGAGTTCGTAGTTATAAGTACCCGAATTCCAAAGCGCAACGGTTAAGCCCAAAGTAATGAGCATGCCGAATAGCGCAATGTAACGCGGGAGTTTATCGTCAAGCTTGTCGACGATCCAGCAAATAAAACCTGCAATGAACGGTACGAGGATCAGCGCGGGTAAAATCCAGTTGTTTGTGATTTCCATCTTATTTCCCCACTACCTGAATCACGATCAAGATCATCAGTAACACCACTACACCGAGTGACATACTTGATGCGTATTCACGCAATGAACCTGTTTGACGTGAGCTGGTAAAGTCGTGACCACCTTTAACAATGGCAGGAAGCACTAACCACAAACCATCAATCGGATCACGACCTAAAATTTTCGCAATCAGCAAATATGGTTTTACAAATACGATGTTATACAACGCATCAAAACCAAGTGCATTACGGCAGATATTGGCAAGACCGGCACCGAATGAAGTACGGGCAAAACCTTTCACTGCATTATAAGCAAAGGCAAATAATACGATACCCACCACAAGACCAGCCAATGCAATACCCACGGCTGTATATTCAGCACTGTGCATACCGTGTTCAAGTGCTTCAGAAACGCTGAATACTGGAATATTGGCTTTGGTTAAAGCTGCTTCTACCGGTGCTTTTAAGAAATAAGCCAGACCAGTTGAAAGTACGGCAAGGATACCCAAAGGCGCCCAATATGTTGCACCTTTGATTTCGTGATAAGGCGTGTTCTCTTTACCAAAGAATACAACCCAGATTAAACGGAATGTATAAATTGAGGTTAAGAAAGCACCTGCAACACCGACCCAATAAAGGCTGTTATAAACTGCTACAGACTGACCTTGAGCCCATACTGCACCCAAGATTGCATCTTTAGAGAAGAAGCCGATGGTCAAGAATGGAATCGCAGCCAATGCACCGCCACCAATTGCGAAGCAGGCAAACAGAAATTTGTTATGTTTGAACAAGCCACCCATTTTGAAAATGTTTTGTTCGTGGTGGTAAGCCAGAATCACCGCACCAGAAGACAAGAATAATAATGCCTTAAAGAATGCGTGTGAAAGCATATGGAACAGACCCGCCTGGTATGCTTCAGCACCTACAGCCATAAACATATAACCGAGCTGACTCATGGTTGAGTAAGCCAAGATACGTTTGATGTCTGTTTGAACCAATGCAGCAAAACCGGCAACAATCAATGTTACCGCACCAGTAATCGAGATGAACATCATCACTTCTGGCGTCATTTCAAACACGGAGAACATACGGCAGCACAGGTAAACACCTGCTGTTACCATTGTCGCAGCATGGATCAACGCAGAAACAGGTGTAGGACCTGCCATCGCATCGGCCAACCATGTTTGTAATGGAATTTGCGCAGATTTACCGGCAGCACCCAAGAACAACATTAACGATGTCCAGATTGCCAGTGAATGATCACCTGCCAATACTTGAGGTGCGTTGGCAACGATTGTACCAATATGCAAAGTACCGAATTGTTGGAAAATCATGAACAATGCAATCAGTAAGAATACGTCACCGATACGGGTTACGGTAAATGCCTTAATGGCTGCAAAACCATTTTCCGGGTTTTGATAGTAGTAACCAATCAGCAAGTAAGAACAAAGACCTACACCTTCCCAACCCAGGAACAATAACGCCAGGTTATCGCCAAGAACGAGAAGCAACATGCTTGCTACGAACAAGTTGAAGTAAGAGAAGAAACGTGCAAAGTCTTCGTCACCACGCATGTACCATGATGCAAAGATGTGAATCAGGAAACCCACACCAGTAATCATACCGGTCATCAGTAATGACAGACCGTCCAGGTGCAAGCTCATGCCCGGTGCAAAACCACCGACATTGAACCAGGTCCAAAGATGTTGAACCTGAGCGACTGAACCATTGTCTACAAAGCCCATGCCGGCAATCAGTGCAAATAAAGCAGATAAACCGACTGCCCCAACACCAATAATGGCTGCTACATTTTCAGGAAGCTTATTGCGCCCCGCCGCTAACAGGACAAAACCAATGAGCGGAAATAAAATTGTTAAATATAGATAACTCATCCGCGCATCTCACTAGCAGCATCCACATCCAAATGATGGAAGCGATGGTAGAACTGAAGGACGAGCGCAAGACCAATACAAGCCTCTGCAGCAGCAAGGGTTAAAATCAGAATGAACATGATTTGTCCATCTGGCTGTAACCAGGCACTACCTGCAAGAACAAACGCAAGCGCAGCCGCGTTCATCATGATTTCAAGGCTCATCAACATAAATAATAGGTTGCGTCGAACCATTACACCGTAAAAACCCAGTGCAAAAAGGATGGTTGCAACGATTAAACCGTGTTCTAAAGGAATGTTGCCCATTATTCTTTTTCCTCTGTTGCACTTGGTTCACGTTTACCCAAATGATATGCAGCGACTAAGGCAGCAAGCAATAACATTGCGGCAACTTCTACCAATAATAGGTAGTGAGTAAAGAGCGCTGTACCTACAGCTTTAGGTCCCACAACTTGAGTGCCCATTACCGGACCTGAAGTTGTGTAATCTGAACCAAGCATCCAAACAAGCACTAGGCCCATCAGGAAACTCATCAATGCTGGATATGCCCATGCCGATGAAGTCAGCCATTTACGTTCCTGTTCAACCGTATGTTGACCAAGATTCAGCATCATCACCACGAACACGAACAACACCATGATCGCGCCGGCATAAACAATAATTTCAAGTGCACCTGCAAATGGCGCACCCACGATCATGAAAATCCCTGCCACAGCAAGGAGTGACACGATCAGGCTTAATAAAGCATGTACAGGATTCGCGTTGGTCACAACACGAATCGTAGAAACAATGGCCACAAGTGCCATCAAATAAAATGGCCACATCATGGTAATAAGCTCCGTACGTCAACTGGCGCGCTTTCGCGTTGTGCTTGACCTTTATCTTTACCTGCAACAGCCATACCGGCTACGCGGTAGAAGTTATAGTCAGGATATTTACCAGGACCTGAAATGAGCAAGTTTTCTTTCTCATAGACCAAGTCTTGACGAACGTATTCACTTAACTCGAAATCTGGTGTCATTTGAATTGCTGTGGTTGGACATGCTTCTTCACACATACCGCAGAAAATACAGCGAGAGAAGTTGATGCGGAAAAACTCCGGATACCAACGCCCATCTTCTTTTTCTGCTTTCTGTAAAGAAATACAGCCTACAGGACAAGCAACCGCACATAGGTTACATGCCACGCAGCGTTCTTCACCATCTGGGTCACGTGTCAATACAATACGACCACGGAAACGCGGCGGAACAATTTGTTCAGCTGGTACTTCTGGATATAAAATGGTGTCACGTTTACGTGTCACGTGGCTAAATACCATCCACAATGAACGTACAATTGACCCGAATCCAGCTAGAATTTTATACATTTTGTACTCCCTGCTGTCCTAGGCCTGATTCATCAGAATCACAGCACCAGTCACCAACAAGTTGACCAACGCCAATGGCAAACAAATTTTCCAACCAAAGTTCATTACCTGGTCATAACGTGGACGCATAAGTGAACCGCGCGCCAAGACAAACATCATTACAAAGAATGCTGTTTTGATAATGAACCAGAATACTGGTGGAATAAATGGAATTTCTAGGTTAAATGGTGCTAACCAACCGCCAAAGAATAAAGTGACGATCAATGCTGAAATAAGAACCACGTTGACATATTCTGCAACGAAGAACATACCCCATTTCATACCGCCGTATTCGACGTGATAACCTTCCGCCAATTCTTGTTCAGCTTCCGGTTGGTCAAATGGATGACGATGCGTTACTGCAACACCAGCAACAATAAAGATAATGAATCCTAAGAATTGTGGAATCACAAACCAGACATCGCGTTGTGCTTCAACAATTTCACGCATGTTGAATGAACCGGCAATTGCCACTACACCCATCAGCGAGATCCCCAGGAACACTTCATACGAAATGGTTTGGGCTGCAGAACGCAGACCGCCCAATAACGCATATTTGTTATTTGAAGACCAGCCGCCGAACAGTACTGCATAAACCGCGATACCTGCCATTGCCATAAAGAACAATAGGCCGATGCTCATGTCTGCCACACCTAAATTTGGTGAAACAGGAATAACCATGAACGACAGTACCGCAGTTGCCATGGCAACTGCAGGTGCTAAACGGAAAGTCAGCTTGTCAGCAAACTTCGGTGTCCAGTCTTCCTTGAACATGATTTTCAGCATGTCGGCAACGATCTGGAACATCCCCCCGGGACCAACACGGTTTGGACCGTAACGGTCTTGCCATAATGCAAGTAAACGACGTTCGATGAATGACATCAACGCAGCGACAAGCACCACTACAAGCAGGATCACAATCGCTTGACCTACAGCATAAGCGATTGGCCAGTTCTCAGCCCATAGCGGTGTTTGACGTATAATTTCTTGATTCATGAATTACACTCCTACCGCGACTGAGACAGGCTCTGCAAGTGAAACCGTTGGTGCAAGACCAATTGGATAACCGATATAACCCGTAGGTAAATATTCAATCACTTGAACTGAAAGGCTGATTGTCGCCTCACCTGCTTTCACAGTAATTTTTTGACCATCTTGAACGTTTAGACGCGCAGCATCCTGCTCACCTACTGCAAACATGGCAGCAGGAATACGAGATTCCATGGCCGGAGTTTTCACAGTAAATTCACCAGAAGCGAAGATATGATGCATTGGCACCAAACGGAAACTTTCGGCATTGACAAGTACTGCTGCCGGAGCCACGAAACTGCGTACAGGGCGTTTTGCCAAACGATCGAATAAACGAACGCCTGAATCACCACCTTTTAAATGACCACCCACGTTATCCTGGAATTTGTTCCAGGCTTGTGGAGAGTTCCAGCCTGCAGACCATGCGAATGGAACCAGTGGAGATGGCGTTTCATTACCCACATAACCTTCCATAGAGAACGTTAATGCAGAATCGACATCAATTGGCTGTTTCGGTTCATGAACTGAAAGCGGAGCACGCATTGCAGTACGACCTGAATAACGACGTGGTTCACGCGCAATTTTCAAGCCATGTACACGGTAACCCGCATCTGGTGCAACATCCTGAATTGCTTCAAGCGCAGGAACGTTTTTCACCACTGATTCAATCACGTCATCCAATAATGTCCAGGAAATCGCTTTGCCTTTCACACCCGTTTCAATGGCATGTAACCAGCGCCAAGATTCTTTGATTGCCAGTTCAGGTTTGTAGTAGCTTGGGTCATACACTTGGTAGAAACGTTGTGCACGGCCTTCTTGCGATACCACAGTACCATCACCTTCAGCGAAGCTTGCAGCAGAAAGCACAACATTGGCTTTTTTCACAGTTTCAGTTTCTGAATGATCAAGAACGACCACTTCTTTGCCTGAAAGTGCAGCATTCACTTGTGCAGCTGGTAAACGACGGTAAAGGTCATTTTCAACAATCACCACTGTATCGAAGTCTTGTGCAAATGCTTGCTCTAGGCTTTGCCCACCAAAGATTGCCAAGCCCATTGAGTTCACTTCAGGAACAGTCAAGGTCAAGCCTGCATTACCCAGATTCTGTGCAACTTGTGCAGCAGCTTCCATGATGGCAGCGTCTTGCAAACTTGTACCAGAGATGATCAGTGGTTTCTTCGCAGCTTTTAAAGTGTCAGCGATGGTTTGAGCAAATGCTTTCGCATCGTCATCTAAACCAAGAATCGCTTCACCTGCAACTGCCGCAGCAACCGCAAAACCTAAACGCGCGATGTCGTTAGGAGAAGCAACCACTTCACCTGTCGCAACGTCAGCTAAACGGGTTTGAGTCGCAGCAAGAATGTAGATTGGAGATTTTGCATCTTGAGCAATACGTTGTACCGGCTCAGCCAACCATTCTTGAGTACGGCGTTCTGCCGCCATTTCTTTAGCTTTGTTTTTCGCAGCCTGGCGAACAGACAATGCCATACGTGGCGCAGTTTGGGTTAAGTCTTCACCCAGAATCAACACTGCATCGTAGCTTTCGATTTCACGCATTGTCGGGTTATAAACACCCTCGGTTTGCATGATTGAGGCAGCAAGCTCAACCAGGTTTTGCTCTTTTTGCGACATACCGGTTGAGTAGTTGTCTTGACCTACAAGTTCACGAAGTGCGAAGTTCGATTCAAGTGATGCACGCGGAGAACCAATACCCAGTACTTTTTTACCCTGGATATTTGCAATCACGGTATCAAGTGCTGTATCAACTGAAACAGTCGTTACATTTTCACCATCACGGAATTGCGGCTGACGTGGACGGTCTGCACGGTTCACATAACCTGTACCAAAACGACCTTTGTCACAAAGGAAATATTGGTTAACGTCACCATTGAAACGGTTTTCTACGCGACGTAATTCACCATAACGTTCACCCGGAGAGATGTTACAACCTGAAGAACAACCGTGACATACGCTTGGCGCATACTGCATGTCCCATTTACGGTTATAACGTTCTGAGTGAGTTTTGTCGGTGAATACACCTGTAGGACATACTTCAGTCAGGTTACCCGAGAATTCAGACTCTAAAGTCCCTGATTCTGGACGACCGAAATACACACGTGATGCGTTGGCATACACGCCGAAGTCCGTACCACCAGCGTAGTCTTTGTAATAACGCACACAACGGTAACACGCGATACAACGGTTCATTTCGTGAGAAATGAATGAGCCTAGCTCCTGGTTATAGTGCGTACGTTTAGTGAAACGGTAACGACGACGGTCGTGCTGTGTCATCACAGTCATATCTTGTAAATGACAGTGACCACCCTCTTCACAGACTGGACAGTCGTGCGGGTGGTTGGTCATCAAGAATTCAACAATCGAAGCACGGAAATCTTTGGCTTCTTTGTCTTCAATCGAGATGTAGGTATTGTCAGATGCAGGCGTCATACATGACATGACCAAACGGCCACGCGTATCTTCTGGATTCGCGTACTGGGTCACGGCACATTGACGGCAAGAACCGACAGAACCTAAGGATGGATGCCAACAAAAGTATGGAATATCAATGCCAAGACTCAAACATGCTTGTAGCAAGTTTTCCGAGCCGTTGACTTCATACGATTTGCCATCGACATGAATTGTAGCCATAGTCGAATTCCTTAAGCTTGTTCTACGGAGCTAACTTGAGCGGCGGCATTGACTACCTTCGCTTCAAATTCGCCACGGAAATGTTTGAGTGCGCCCATAAGTGGTTCCATCGCACCAGGTGCGTGAGCACAGAAAGTTTTACCAATCCAAAGCTTACGAGTCAGTTCTTGTAAGTGATCGATATCTTCTTTCTTACCTGTACCGTCTTCAAGTGCTTTCAGCGCTTTCACCGCCCAAGGCAAACCATCACGGCAAGGGGTACAGAAACCACATGATTCACGTGCAAAGAATTCTTCTAGGTTACGTGTTGCTGAAACCATACATTGGGTTTCATCCACAACCATCAACAAACAAGTCCCTAAACGCGAACCTGCTTTCATGATGCTTTCCGCATCCATAGGAAGATCGATATGCTCGGCAGCCAGGAAGTCAGTCGATGCACCACCCGGTAACCATGCTTTCAGTTTCAAGCCGTCGCGCATACCACCAGCGTGTTCTTCAATCACTTCACGTGCAGTGGTACCAAATGGAAGTTCCCAAAGACCCGGGAATTTCACTTTGCCTGATGCACCGTAAATTTTAGTGCCTGGATCTTTCGATTTACCTTCAGATAAACCCACATACCATTCAGGACCACGCAGCATGATTGCTGGCAAATTGTTGTAGGTCTCAACGTTGTTCACAATCGTAGGACGACCCCAAGCACCTGCAACCTGTGGGAATGGTGGCTTGGTACGCGGGTTGGCACGGCGACCTTCAAGCGAGTTAATCAATGCAGTTTCTTCACCACAAATATAACGACCCGCACCGGTATGCACGTGTAAATCAAAGTTCCATCCAGAACCCAAGATGTTTTCACCCAAGTAACCTTTGGCACGAATTTGCTCTAAAGCTTCGTTCAGGTATTGAGCGGCTTCGATGTATTCACCACGGATGAAGATATAACCCTGAGTTGCTTCAAGCGTATAGCCTGCAATCAGCATACCTTCGATCAATTGATGTGGAAGCTGTTCCATCAACAAACGGTCTTTAAAGGTACCCGGTTCCATTTCATCGGCATTACAGATCAGGTAACGCGGACCGCCATCATTTGGCGCCATCAATGACCATTTAATCCCTGCCGGGAAACCTGCACCACCACGACCTTTTACAGTCGCCGCTTTAATCACTTCAAGCACATCTTTCGGAGGCATAGTCAGTGCTTTTTTAAAGCCTGCGTAACCTTCAAGCGCTTCGTAATCATCAGCATTACGAACGTGTTCCTGTTTGCTCAAACGCCATGTTAATGGGTGAGTTTCCGGGTTACCGTCGCCATAAATTGGTTTTGGTTCAGTATTCATACATACTTCTCCAATAACTGTTTAATTGAAGTCACTTCAACCAAACCGTGCGTATCTTGATCAATCATCAGGGTTGGACCTTTGTCACAGTTACCCAAACAGCAAATTGGCAATAAAGTAAAACGACCATCTGCAGTCGTTTGACCAAACTGGATACCCAATTCACGTTGGAACGCTTCTGCCAAAGTTTCCGCGCCCATCAAGAAACATGCGATTGAATCACATAATAAAATTACGTGACGACCAACCGGTTGACGGTAAATACGGTTATAGAAAGTCGCAACCCCTTCAAGATCTGCAATACTCATACTTAACAGCTGAGCAATTGCATTCATTTGTGCGTCATCTACCCAGCCGTTACGGCGTTGTACACACTTCAGCGCATCTAAACATGCAGCACGTGGGTACGGATAGTGACCAATGTGATGTTCAATTTCATGGATTTCATCAACAGTCAAAATCCCTTCAACATTCACACGTGGCTTTTTATCAGTCAAAATCATCATAATGCGTTTACCCCTTAGCGATCCACGTCAGCCATTACGACGTCAATTGTCGCTAAATAAATGATTAAGTCAGATACAAGGCTGCCATTAATCACAGAAGGCATTTGCTGTAAATGGGTGAAAGTTGGTGTACGAATACGGGTACGGTAACTCATGGTTGACTTGTCTGAAGTCAAGTAATAGGTAGACGCACCTTTTACCACTTCTGCCATCACAGATGCTTCACCTGCCGGCATTACAGGACCCCATGACACGCTTAAGAAGTGCGTAATCAAGGTTTCAATATCTTGCAATGTCTTGTCTTTTGGTGGTGGAACAGCCAGTGGATGGTCTGCTTTGTATGCACCAGAAGGCATGTTGTCCAAGCACTGTTTGATGATTTTCAGTGACTGTTCGATTTCACGGAAGTGAACAATGACACGTGCATAAGCATCGCCTTCGTACTCAACCGGTACGTCGAAGTCATAATTTTCATAACCGCTATAAGGACGGTATTTACGTACGTCGAAGTCAATACCTGTGGCACGCAGACCAGTACCAGTCACACCCCAAGCCAATGCAGATTTTGCATCGTACTGAGCAACATTACGTGTACGACCTACAAACACCGAGTTTTTCAGTGCTGCCGTGTAGTACTCGTTCATACGCTTCGGCATCCAGTCCAGGATTTCGCGAATCAGATGCTGCCAGTTGTTAGGAAGGTCATGTGCTGTACCACCAATACGGAACCACGCCGGGTGCATACGGTAACCAGTGATCGCTTCAATCGCGTCATAGATTTTTTGACGATCGGCGAACATGTAGAACACAGGCGTCATACCGCCGGCATCCTGAATGGCTGTACCGATATACAACAAGTGGTTATTGATACGGAACAGTTCCGACATCATGACACGGATACATTGTGCACGGTCAGGAACGGTGATTCCCGCCAATTGCTCCACACCCATGACATAAGGCATGTTTTGCGCACAACCACCGAGGTAGTCAACACGGTCGGTATATGGAATGAATGAATGCCAGGTTTGACGTTCAGCCATCTTTTCCACACCACGGTGGTGATAACCGATATCAGGCACACAGTCTTTCACTTCTTCGCCGTCCAGCTGCAAGATGACACGGAAAGCACCATGCGCAGATGGATGGTTCGGACCCAAGTTCAGGAACATGAAGTCTTCGTCGGCATTACCGCGTTTTAGACCCCAGTCTTCAGGGACGAAACGAAGATGCTCTTGTTCAAAGTCCTGCTTCGCCTGGTTCTGCATATACGGGGTATATTCAGTCGCACGAGCAGAATATTCCTTGCGAAGTGGATGACCTTCCCAATACGTTGGCAACAAGATACGACGGAGCATTGGATGCCCTTCGAAATTGATCCCGAACATGTCATAAGCTTCACGTTCATACCAGTTGGCATTTGGCCAGATGTTGGTCGCTGTTGGAATATTGAGATCACTCTCATTCAACGCAACTTTAATACGGATATCCGTATTACGCTCTAGCGACAACAGGTGATAGAACACAGTGAAGTCTGACGCAGGCAAACCGTCACGGTGAGTACGCAAGCGCTCATCTACCGCAGACAAGTCGAACAGCATCACGTAAGGACGTGACACCGTACGCAAGAACATTAAAACTTCTTGTACACGTGCGCGCTCAACCCAGACTGTTGGAAAGTCTTCAAAAGTCGCTTGCACATAGAAGTTCTCACCAAATTTGGTTTTGAGCTCTTCTATAATTGCAAATGCTGGGCGTGAATCAACAGGTGTTGATTCTGGCATAGCAATGTCAGTTTCAGCCATTGGCTTGGCTTCCTATTTAATACAAATTCAGTCAACCTGAACGACAATTACACCCAGACCGGGTGCATCAATATTTTGTCGCCTAGATTATTTAATTTCATCCATAGAGCGTAAGTTTTTCACTGCAATACGTTCAGCATTCTTACGGTCACGTTCTGGCTGCATCTTTGGCTTATACACTGGCTGAAGATCATCACCAATAACCGCTGAAAGTGGACGGCGCTCTAATTGAATTTGGTCTTGTAACAACATTAATGCTTGCAATAATGCTTCAGGACGTGGCGGGCAGCCCGGGATGTACACATCGACAGGAATGATTTTATCCACACCTTGTACCACAGAATAAATGTCGTACATACCGCCAGAGTTTGCACAAGCACCCATCGAAATTACCCATTTAGGCTCTAACATTTGCTCGTATAGACGCTGGATTACAGGTGCCATTTTCACGAAGCAGGTCCCTGCAACGATCATTAAATCCGCCTGACGTGGTGAAGCACGAATAACCTCGGCACCGAAACGTGACATATCATGCACACCGGTCAAGGTGGTTGCATATTCGACGTAACAGCATGATGTACCGAAGTTAAAAGGCCATACAGAGTTTTTACGGCCCCAGTTTACAGCTGTGTGTACCACGTCCTCTAAGCGAGTCATGAACACATTTTTATTCACTTCTTCTTCAAGCGGATCGGTGACGATTTGACGCTCTTGAAGTGGATATTGATCAGCATCCGGATTCGCACGGGTTAATGTATATTTCATCCCGTATTACTCCTTATCAGAAGATGCAGTCGCAGATTTTTTCACACGACCAGATGATTGAGCTGGAATTTGACCCGTAGGATCCACAACCAACTCTTCAATAGAATTGAAGCGCGTAATGTCGGCAAGGTTCATATTTGGTGAACCCACTTTCGATTTCATTACTGCTGCTTTGATACGATCGGTTGGTGCCCAGTTTAATGCGCCTACAGCAATGGCATAAATCAAAGCAATCAATAAATCGACCACAAAAATCACAACAGTGGTAAAACCGAACCAACCTACTTCACGAACTGATGTAGCCCATGCGTAGAGATACAGTGCTTCTAAGTCAAATACCACAAAGAAAATAGCAACCAAGTAGAACTTTGCAGATAAGCGGATGCGTGCTCCACCAGCACCTACCACGCCTGACTCAAATTGCTCTTGCTTTGCACGGCCCCATGATTTACCCCCAAGGAGTAAAGGAACTGTGAGCATAAAGACACAAAGAAATGTAACGCCGATCACGAAGGC
>NZ_DJDC01000156.1:95667-116434 GCF_002430855.1 Acinetobacter sp. UBA5934
TTAACAAAGAATGTATGTATTGGCCTTCAAATACACCAAACACAAAATTAATCCCGCCAATTGTACCTGATTTATGATTTCACTTGCTAGCTTATAAGCCTTAGTCTTTTGGATGATTTTTTATTCAAAGGAGTTTTTTTTCAAAGCCTCAGCCCCTTTATTTCTGTTGCAATCGTTTTATTAAATCAAAAAAAGAAAATTAATTATTTTTTTCAAATTTATAAACTCTACGCACCTTTTGAGCAGAAAAAACTTCCATAGAGTCACTTTGATTCATCCTGAAACTTTGTACATTTGAGCTTATTGCTCAGACTACGGCCAAACCCATAAATGGCTATAGGGTTTAATGTGGAAATTATTCTGGTTTTCTGTTTTTATATTTTTCAACATTCTTGTGCTTACTTGTGCAATTCTGACTTAAAGCCAAGACACTTTTGCATATGACTCACTTAAAACAGCTTACCTCTACATAAGAGCACAAACCTGACTTTTTGCTCTTATATTTTGTGTATTTTTTTGCAACTTGAATGCGTCTATAGATGCGCTTGCTGCTCTATTTATGCTATTCCTATGTATATCGCAAAAACAAAGAATAAGGAGCAAACACATGAGTTTAGATTATACCCACGAATCAGAATATTTCTTTTTTGCCCAACTGCTCGTGCGTCATGTGGAACGATATATCGAGAAACACCCCGATGCACGTGACGCTATTTTTGACCTGCGCGATATCTATGATCTTTTCCGTCAGGACTTTGCTTCTGCAACCACGAATCTAGAGGCAATTTTAAATATTGTGGATGAATATAAAGTTGAAACATTAAATGGGGACCAGAAATTAATTAGTCATTATGCAATTGATGCTAAAAACAATTCTTTGCTGCTAGATTTTAATGCAGATGCACTCGACAACTTAAAACAGGGGAAAAAGCTGATTGAACCCGATGCAACCAGCCATGAGTAAATCATAAAAAAAGCACTGAATACGGTGCTTTTTTATTTCAAACGTTATATTTAAGATTCCATACCATCTTTTAAAATACTGGTTTTCTTTTTGCTTTTATTGAAGCTTTGCACAGGCCATGACATGGTAAAACGCGCCCCGCCTAATACTGGACTCTGATCGACTTCAATGGTTCCACCAAACCAGTAAGCAATCCGGCTGACAATCGACAACCCCAAGCCATAGCCTCCTGAAGCACGGGTACGACTGTCATCCAAACGGGCAAAGGCCTCAAAGATGCGCTGCCGTTCTTCTTCTGGCACACCGGCACCATCATCTTCAACTCGAACATAGGCCAAGCCTTTTTCATTAATCCCGCCACTGACAATTACTTTATTGTCACAGTAGCGAACGGCGTTGCCGACCAAATTTTGTACCACACGGTGCAAGTAACGACGTTCGGCCTCCACAATTACATTAATAGGGGGCGCTTTCAGTTCAATTTCTTTTTGAGTTTTCAGTGCTGCAGTTTCAATCACGACCTGATCCAACACTTCAAACAAAACAATTTCTTCAAAATCCAGAGAAGGTGTACCCTGCTCCAGTTTTGCATAGGTCATGATTTCATCAATCAGGGTATTGAGTGCTTCAATATCCTTATCAATCTGTTCTACCTGCTGTAAGCGATATTCATAGTCATCTTCTTCAGCCAACATTTCCATACCAAAACGGATACGCGCCACCGGTGTCCGAAGTTCATGCGAAACCGCACGCATCAGCTCGCGCTGTGCTTCAATTAGACGTTGGATATGATCCGACATACTGTTGTAATTGGTTGCCAGACTGGCCATTTCATCAGTACCATCGACCGGCAAACGCAAGGTCATGTCACCGGATTTCATCCGGTGCAAGGCATAATTAACTTCGCGCAAACGACGCTGCATCGGCACCAGCAACCCATACACCCCAAGGCTTAATACAAACAAGCTCAGCAAGGTAATCCCGGCAGCCAACTGGAAAGGCATCCAGTTAAATAAAGGCACAGGACCTAGTACCAACACCTCTGAAGGGGAACTCGGCATAGGTGAAACAATCGAAATAGTTGTACCCCGAACCGAAGCGTTGTCACGGTACAGAATAATACTGTGATCCAAGCGAAGTCGGCCAATCTGTTCAGAATCAAGCGGAAGCTTTTGAACTTTTTCAATGGCAATGGGATAAGAGAAATTCGATTGAATTTTGGCGAGATATTCTTTTTCTTGCCCAGGGTAATAGACCAGATAATCCAGAATAAAAATAGGCAACGCTTTCATTTGGCGTTCGCCTATTTTATTCACTTTTACATACAGCAAATGCTGGGGATCATCTTTCAAGCCAATGATGATATAAGCAATGGAATTTTCCGCATCATAACGGACTGCGGCTTTACGCTCTTCAATCCGTTTTTTTTCGGCACGGGACAAATCCACCTTAGCCGCATCAACATAATAAATTGGCAATTCAAGCAAATCCGAAGCATCAGAAATCCAGTCTTTTTTCTGCTGCTCGTTCGGCTGCCGTGCAATCCCCTCGCTAATGATATAAGAAATACCATCGGTTAAAGATTCACGATATTCCTGCGCACGTTGGTAATTGATAATTTGAACCAACAGATAGCCAAATAAGGCCACCAAGGCAACCAAAATGACCAGCCCTGCGTAGATGCGCAGAAATATGCTGTGTTTAAACACTCAGTAATCCTATAAAATTAGCGGCAGAGCTTAAAGACCTGTTTCTTTAACAAACAAATAGCCTTTACTGCGCACTGTTTTAATACGTTTTGGATTTTCAGGATCATCGCCAATTTTTGGACGGATACGTGAAATACGCACATCAATTGAACGATCCTGGCCATCATACTCAATACCGCGCAGACGCTCAAAAATATCTTCACGGGAAAGAATGCGACCCGCATTCGAAGCCAATAACCATAACAGGTCATATTCAGCGCTGGTAAAATCGACCAGCTCGCCATTCAAGGTCACTGAACGACCACCATTATCAATCACCAGATCATCAAATTCTATACGTTGAGCCACTTCATCTTCAGGGGCTTTGTCAGTACGGCGCAATAAGGCACGAATACGGGCAAGCAATACACGAGGTTGAACCGGTTTGGCTACGTAGTCATCTGCGCCCATTTCCAGTCCTAAAACCTGATCCATGTCTTCAGTACGCGCCGTTAACATTAAAATCGGTTGATGATAATGTGGACGTACTTCACGACAAATGGTTAAACCATCTGCACCTGGCAACATCACATCAAGTACCACCAAATCTGGTTGTTCAGCAATAATACGACGGATTGCGCGATTACCGTCAGGTTCTACCCCAACCTCCAATCCATTACGGATAAGGTATTCTTGAGTCAAACGTGCAAGACGTTCATCATCTTCAACAATTAAAATTTTAGGTAACTTTTCTTCTTGGCTCATAAACTGCCCCTTTATATTGGAGTAAGGTATCCTTATTTGATTAAGGTATCCTTAAAAATCCACTGGATACGCTTTAATATATTCAGCAATATACACACGTTTACATTGTAAACAAGATGGCGTTCACCAAACTGATACATCAAAGTAGCATTTTGTTATATTTTTTTTAACCATTGAATTCATTGGAATTTTCACATTACCATGATTTTAAGATAATTTTTAGAAATAAATAGTTACAAAATGCATATTTTTTAAACCGCTCGTCTGTTTGCACAGTTTCTGACTAGTTAGATCACTTCTTTTAAGTTATCCACAATGTTATCTATAAGCACATTTTTTTAGCTTTGCTATGCTATGCCCTTGTCTGATAAGGCTTCTACAAGAAACATAAAAAAAGGGATGTTTTTGCAAAGGATCATTGCAGAGTTCAATCAAAAATTTTAAAGAAATGTCAATATTGATCTACCCTCAATTTTCCCGTATCTTGTGCTTATTCCGATTTTAAACCACTAGTTCTTGTGTTTAATCATCAAATACTGAGATGAGATTTCGTCCAGTTCAAATGGTCCACACATATAAAACAATAGATGACAATGGAGCTATGCCACAATGAGCGTAATCACTTCAACTCCTGGTCAACTTCAGGTGATTAAACGCACCGGTGATGTTGCCACTTTTGATGCAGAAAAAATTTCTGTAGCAATAGGTAAAGCTTTTTTGGCGGTAGAAGGCCAGCAAAGTGCTGACTCTAGCCGTATTCATGATCGTATCGAGCAGCTGACCGAGATGGTAATGAACACGTTTAACCGTCGCTTACCGTCAGGCGGCACCATTCACATTGAAGAAATTCAAGACCAGGTTGAACTTGCGCTCATGCGTACAGGTGAACAAAAAGTAGCTCGTGCGTATGTCATCTACCGCGAACAACGTTCTGAAGCACGTAAGCAGACTGGCGCTCATCATCATCCTACCTTGCAAGTGATTGGTGCAAATGGCCAGTTTAAACCGCTTGACCTTAGTGCTTTAGAAGCGCATGTGGCAAAAGCAGCTGAAGGCTTGGAAGGTATTGACGTTAAAGCCATTGTCGATGAAACCGTAAAAAATCTTTATAACGGCGTAAAAGAGTCTGACATCTCTACAACAATGATGATGGCGACGCGTACCCGTATTGAGCAAGAACCTAACTATACCTATGTGACTGCACGTTTACTTCGTGACAATTTGGTTGCTACAGGTCTTGAGTTCTTAGGCCTTTCTACAGAGACCAATGAAGGCGATGCACTTGAAACTTTCTTGAAGAAAGGGATCGAGCTTGAGCTGCTTTCTCCAGAATTACTTAACTTTGACCTGGCAAAATTGGCTGCAGCGATTCAACCGGAACGCTCTAACCAGTTTACTTACCTGGGTCTACAAACTTTATTTGACCGTTACTTCATCCATTCAGATGGCGTACGTTTTGAACTTCCGCAATTGTTCTTTATGCGTGTTTCAATGGGTCTATCGCTCAACGAAGAAAACCGTGAAGACCGTGCAATCGAGTTCTATAACTTATTGTCTAGCTTTGATTACATGGCGTCGACGCCTACCCTGTTTAACTCAGGTACGCTTCGTCCACAGTTATCTAGCTGCTACTTGACCACAATTGATGATGACCTGTTTGATATTTATGGCGCAATGCGTGATAACGCAATGCTGTCTAAATGGGCAGGCGGTTTAGGTAATGACTGGACTCCAGTTCGTGCCTTGAACTCGTACATCAAAGGCACAAACGGTAAGTCGCAAGGTGTTGTTCCATTCCTTAAAGTGGCAAACGATACCGCTGTTGCGGTAAACCAAGGTGGTAAGCGTAAAGGTGCAGTATGTGCATACCTTGAAACCTGGCATCTTGACATCGAAGAATTCCTGGAACTGCGTAAGAACACCGGTGATGACCGTCGTCGTACCCATGACATGAACACTGCGAACTGGGTTCCAGACCTGTTCATGCAACGTGTATTTGAAGATGCTGAATGGACTCTGTTCACTCCTTCTGAAACACCAGATCTTCATGATTTGACCGGTGCAGAGTTTGCTGAGCGTTATGCGCACTACGAAGCAATCGCGAAAGAAACAGACATGCTGCATAAGAAAGTCCGTGCGAAAGACTTATGGCGCAAAATGTTGTCTATGTTGTTTGAAACTGGTCACCCGTGGATCACATTCAAAGACGTATGTAACTTGCGTTCACCACAACAACATGTTGGTGTAGTGCATTCATCTAACTTGTGTACAGAAATTACACTAAACACAAGTAAAGACGAAATTGCGGTATGTAACTTAGGTTCGATTAACCTGGTACAACACGTTCAAGGCGGTGTGTTAGATCGCGAAAAACTGGCACGTACTGTAAAAACTGCAGTTCGTATGCTGGATAACGTGATTGACATCAACTACTACGCTGTTCCACAAGCGAAGAACTCGAACCTGAAACACCGTCCAGTCGGTATGGGTATCATGGGCTTCCAGGATGCACTGTATGAAATGAAACTGGCTTACGGTTCTGATGAAGCTGTAGATTTCGCTGACGAATCTATGGAAGTGATTTCTTACTACGCGATTCAAACCTCTAGCGATCTTGCAATTGAACGTGGTACTTACGAAACATTTAAAGGATCACTTTGGGATCAAGGTATCTTGCCGATCGATTCTTTAGATATCGTTGCGAAATCACGTCCAGAACGTATGTTTGAAGTAGACCGTACACAACGTCTGGATTGGGACACTTTACGTGCCAAAGTTCAAAAAGACGGTATGCGTAACTCGAACGTGATGGCGATTGCTCCAACTGCAACCATTTCGAACATCTGCGGTGTTTCTCAGTCGATCGAACCAACATTCCAAAACCTGTATGTGAAATCTAACCTTTCTGGTGAATTCACAGTGATCAACCCGTACCTGGTACGTGCGTTAAAAGATCGTGGTCTTTGGGATTCAGTGATGGTGAACGACCTGAAACATTTTGAAGGTTCAGTTCAGAAAATTTCACGTATTCCTGAAGAATTGAAAGCCATCTTCGCGACTGCGTTTGAAGTTGAGCCACGCTGGATTGTGGATGCTGCATCACGCCGTCAAAAATGGATCGACCAAGCACAGTCATTGAACCTTTACATCTCTGGTGCAAACGGTAAGAAACTTGACCTGACATACAAAATGGCATGGTTACGTGGTCTTAAGACGACTTATTACCTCCGTGCATTGGGTGCAACTTCTGCAGAGAAATCGACGATTAACACAGGTGCATTGAACGCAGTTAAACCTGCAACTGTTGCAGCTCCTGTAACTGCTGCGGTAGCGCCTGAAGTAAAAGCTGAAGCGCCTGCTGAGGAAGATTTTGCTCAAGCCGCTCCAGTGCCAATGGCATGTTCAATTGACAACCCTGATTGTGAGGCTTGTCAGTAATCTGACAGTTTTTAAATCCTCTCCAGCCCTCCTTTAATAAAGGAGGGAGATTCCTCGAAGCAAATGGCGAGATGCAAGTCCCCCTTTGAAAAAGGGGGATTTAGGGGGATTAAAAAAATATAAATAAAGGAAACCCGCCATGCTCCATATGACCCATAACTATATGTTAGGACTTATTGCCTTGATGGTTTCCTTTATTGTTTGCTTTTATGTGCCGATCACCTATGCATGGTTCAAGATCCGCGCGCAGCAACGTAATCAAAATAAGTCGTGAGAATAGGTGCTCTACCGAATAACTTTAGAGCAGTAATCGACAAAACTTAATTTTGCTTACACAGAATAAGCGTATAGTAGACATCTTCGTTTGTGAGATGTCTGATAACAGATATAAGCATCGAAGAGAGAATTGATATGTCTATCCTAAGTTGGGACGATTTCGAAGATGATTCGCAAAAACCGGCTGCACCTGAACACAAGTCTGCGCCCGTCGAAACGCAAAAAGCGTCTAATTCACAGATGGTATCTGATGCACACAACGCACCGTCGAATGTGGCAGCTGCACAACCCCTTAGAGCCACTCAAAACCGAGGATCAAATCCAACCGATTCATTGGCAAGAGCATCTGCTTCCCTAGAACAGCTTGATGTTGCTCCAGGTCTGGAAGAACTTGAAATGGGCGCACAACGTGTTCAAGTTGACGACAAGGCAATGATTAACTGTCGTGCAGACTTGAACCAGCTTGTTCCATTCAAATACGAATGGGCTTGGCAGAAGTATCTAGACGGGTGTGCTAACCACTGGATGCCGCAAGAAGTCAACATGAACCACGACATCGCGCTTTGGAAGTCTGAAAATGGCTTGACCGAAGATGAGCGTACCATTGTCATGCGTTCGCTTGGTTTCTTCTCGACAGCCGATTCATTGGTTGCAAACAACCTGGTACTGGCGATTTACCGTCACATTACCAATCCTGAATGCCGTCAGTACATCTTGCGTCAAGCATTTGAAGAAGCGATTCATACACACGCTTACCAGTACTGTATCGAATCTTTGGGTATGGACGAAGGCGAAGTCTTCAACATGTACCGCGAAGTACCTTCAGTGGCGCGTAAAGCGGCTTGGGGCTTGAAATACACGCAACAATTGAGTGATCCAACATTCAAAACCGGCACACCTGAAAACGACCAGATTTTGCTTCGCAACCTGATCGCGTTCTACTGTGTCCTTGAAGGTATCTTCTTCTACTGTGGTTTCAGCCAGATTCTGTCTATGGGCCGCCGTAACAAGATGAATGGTGTTGCTGAGCAATTCCAGTACATCCTGCGTGATGAGTCAATGCACCTGAACTTCGGTATCGATATGATCAACCAGATCAAGATTGAAAACCCGAATCTTTGGACTACAGAATTCCAGGAAGAAATCATTCAAATGATTCTGGAAGGTACCATGCTGGAAATCGAATACGCACGTGACACTATGCCACGCGGTGTACTTGGCATGAATGCTGGGATGATGGAAGAATACTTGAAGTTCATCGCAAACCGTCGTTTAGCGCAACTTGGCTTGCCTGAACAGTTCGCTGGTGTGAATAACCCATTCCAGTGGATGTCAGAAATGATGGACTTGCGTAAAGAGAAGAACTTCTTTGAAACTCGCGTAACAGACTACCAAACTGGTGGTGCGTTAAGCTGGTAATTGAAAGATTCAAAAAATCCCGCGTCTGTCGCGGGATTTTTTTATCAAAAGATAAAATTAATATAAAAAACAATAGTAATACAGCAACTTAAGGACAAATAATCAGTTTAATTTTTAAACTGTTCTGTTATTATGAAAGTGAATAACAACACTAATTTTATAACTTAATACCCATAAAATCACAGAGGCTAAAATGAAAGGAAGTATTTTGGATTTTTCCATCCAAACCAATACAGGCATTATCAGTGCGGACGACCAGAACCGCTACAATTTCACGGGTGCAGAATGGCGTGGACAACGTCCACCTGCACGTGGCGATCGGGTAGATTTTGATATCGATAGTACAACAGGTAACGCAATTCAAATCTTTACAGCATTAGGTCACAGCAATCCGGTGCAAAATATTTCCAATCAATTAGACAAACTTTCTGATCAGAATAAAGCTGAAGAACAATTTAATATGATTGACTGGTTTGTCAAATGTCTCAAGAATTATGCGACTTTTACAGGACGTGCACGTCGTAAAGAATACTGGTTCTTTGCCTTGGTTCAATTTATTATTTTAGTTATTGCTCAAATCATTGATACCATCCTCGGTACTGAATTTGTCTTTTATGCAATTGTGGTCTTGGCACTCTTTATTCCAAGCCTTGCAGTAGCAGTTCGACGCTTACATGATACAGGTCGTTCAGGTTGGTGGTTCTTAATTGCACTTATTCCTCTAATTGGTACTATTTTATTAATTGTTTGGCTGGCAACAGAAACTAAGCAAGAAACGAATAAATGGGGTCAACCTGCCAAATAAATCAGATAAAAAAAGGGCGATATCGCCCTTTTTACAACCAAAATTTAGCCATATTTTCGGGCGAATTCTTCGTCTGAGGTACACAAATAAATAATAAATTCGATGAAAGCGACCAAGGTAGGAATAAAAGTCCAGCAGAAAATCAGATAAACAATGCCCCAGCCAATTTGCCCCAAATAAAATTTATGAACCCCGAAGCCGCCAAGAAAAAAAGCCAAAATTGCTGCAATAATTCTGTTTTTCTCGCCCACTTGAGTAGGAAATACTGAAGCTGAACTCAGTACATAAATATCATTGGCCTGACCCGTTCCATCCACGGTAAAATCAACTTTCTGACCGCGTGTAGGTGGAACTTGCCCACGCCAGCTTGCACCAGAAAACTGATAACGGTTTTGATCATCACCACTGATTACGCCAGAATTGCTCTGAATAGAAAAATCCAATATCTGCCCTTTCATACATCCCCTTATTTTTATTTATATTCACTTTTAAATTATAGGTTAATTGTACACATTTAAAACAGGTATCGATAGGCAGCTTATTCGGAGAATATCTTCCTAGTAAGTACAATTAATCTTTGTTCTGGCATTGTATAAAACAGACCAGTTAAATAACCGAATGCCCAAAGCACTTCAAATAAAAAACCCGGACTTTTAATCCGGGTTTTTAATGAATGATTTAAGCGTCGCTATAATTATTGCAACTCGATTTGATTGATTTTTTCCAAACTTTGCACAGCAGCAGAAAAATCCAGTTGACTCGCCTCATCTTTTTCAAAGTGGGTAAATTGCTCCTGAATCAGGTACATACTTGGAAGCTGCAATGACTCTTGCTGGATCAAATCTACTGCAATGCCAATATCTTTTTGCAACAAATCCAGCGCAAAGGTTTTATCAAAACTTCGACTGAGGACCCGCTGCGCCATAATATTTTCAGACATGCTGCTTTTACCACTGGAATGATTAATACAGTTCAAAGCTGCTGACAAATTCACGCCTTTTGATTTCAATACCGTTAGACCTTCTGCCAAAGCCCATAAATGGGTGGCCATCAAGGTATTGTTAATTGCTTTTACCGCGAAGCCAGAACCGCTTTCGCCGACATATTCAATGAGACCTGAAAATGCAGCAATGATCGGTTTAGCTTTATCAAAAGCATCCGCATCGCCACCAATCATTACGGTTAAAGTACCTTTTTCAGCGCCGATGGTTTGACCTGAAACCGGTGCATCCAGATATTCGACCCCTATTTTTTTTAAAGCTCGACTTAACTGTTGTGCGGATTGTGGAACACCACTGGTGCAATCAATCCAGATACTGCCTGACTTGGGTGGATATGCGGCAATCAATTGCTCTACATCCGCACTGGTCGGTAAACATGAAAATATATAATCAGCTTGGACTGCTTTTTCGATATCGACAGATTGCGTTTGAAAGCTAATCGAATGATGAACTGCTTTGGAGGGGGTTCTATTCCAGACCCAAACTTCATGTCCAAGTTTAGGAAGATGGGAGGCCATATACCATCCCATTGCCCCGAGTCCAATAAATGCAATTGTCTGACTCAAAATATCCTCCTAAGGGTTAACTACAGGGGTAGCCGAGGTTTCTGTATTTTCACTGCTGGAACTGGTTTTTTCTTCACCACGATTTAAAAACAGATTCAGTACAATCGCTGCTAAAGTTGCGGTTCCAATACCACCTAAATCGAAAATCCCAATTTTTAAACTGAAGTTCCCTGCGCCCATAATCAGGCTGACCGCAGCAATAATTAACGTGCTGTTTTTGGTGAAATCGACTTTGTTATCAATCCAGATTTTTGCACCAGCTACGGTAATCAAACCAAATACCATGATCGATGCACCGCCCAATAATGCCACTGGAATGGTACTAATCACGGCACCAAATTTAGGTGACAAACCCAGTAAAATGGCAAACAGACCTGCCACCACAAAAATTGTCGTTGAATAGACTTTAGTGACGGCCATAACGCCAATATTTTCAGCATACGTGGTCATACCTGTACCACCAACCGATGCAGACATTGAAGTACATATACCGTCTGCAAAGAATGCACGCCCCATATATGGATCAAGATTTTTGCCTGTCATGCCCGAAACTGCTTTAAAGTGGCCCAAGTTTTCTGCAACCAAAATCAGCGCAACTGGTGCAATCAATAAAATGGCATTGGCATTAAACACAGGACTATGCAAAGTCGGTAAGCCAAGCCAGGCAGCTTCAGAAACAGCAGTGAAATTAATCGGTGTGCCGAAACCCATGACATTGGTCATCAGGAAATAAATAAAATAGGCAGCCACAATACCGATTAAAAGTAATAAACGGCGCACCATGCCACGGGTAAATACGGCCACGACACTAATACAGATAATGGTGACCACTGCCATCCAGGTATCGAATGAACTTGCAGAGACACTTTTAATGGTCACGGGTGCAAGATTCAAACCAATGATCATCACAATGGCACCTGTGACAATCGGTGGCATCAGTTTTTCAATCCAGCTGGTCCCGGTTTTCATGACAATCAGACCAATACCCGCATAAATCAGACCACAGACAATGGTTCCGCCCAGCGCCAAGGCAATATTTGGGTTAGATCCTGCACCGGCATAACCGGTTGCTGCAGCAACTGCACCAATAAAAGCAAAGCTCGATCCCAGATAACTCGGCATGCGGCCGCCGGTAATCAGGAAAAATAAAATGGTTCCGATCCCGGTAATTAAAATGGTTAAGTTCGGATCAAAACCCATCAACAAAGGTGCAAGCACCGTTGCCCCAAACATGGCAAAAGCGTGTTGCAAGCCTAAAACTATACTTTTCCCCGCAGGTAAATATTCATCTACCTGTACTGGTGTTGTATCTAGATTGCCTTGGTAAGGCTTAAATTTCGGAAACCACGATTCTTTTTTTTGCATGGGTTTCCCCTCCCCTTAATTAGGATAATGGATTAATTCATGGGTTGCGGCTCACAATAAGCACGGTTGAAATACATCAATGCATTCTTGCCTTCATTTTGTTTCATGGCTTTGACCTGACAAATCAGTACATCGTGACTGCCGACCGACATGCTTTGCACTATTTCACAATCAAACGACACCAATGCATCTTCCAATACAGGCGCTTGTGTGATCAGTGTTGACCATTTTCCACGCAAGAATCGTTCCGACATTGGCGTTTTCCCACCAAAAACATTTGATAATTCAGTGTGATGTGCAGCAAGAGTATTTACACATAGTACCTGGTTGCATTTAAAGGTTTCAAATACAGACGCCGAACGGTTTAAACACACCAATAAGGTTGGCGGCGAATCAGTGACACTACACACAGCGGAAGCGGTAAAACCGGCCTGCCCCGCTGCACCATCTGTGGTAATTACATTGACGGCTGCACCTAAATTGGACATCCCTTGTCTAAAAGTAGACGAAGCAATTTGTGTATGTGCGTCATCAGCAGTCATTTGAAAATTTTGTGCATGCTGTAGTAAATCTTTTGCAGACTGAACTGCCATGATTTTGCTGTTCATCATCACCTCCATCACTGAAATTCGACTCTTGATCATTCAAACTGAATTTCAGCTTTGTCCTTTATTGATCTCTGGTTAGATCTGTTTTCTTAAAAATTTTCATCATTTAAACATGGGCAATAGATGCAATTTCAACTAAAGCATCCGGTTTCACCAAGCCAGTTTGTACGCAATAGCGTGCCGGTTTATCGCCCGGGAAATATTCGGCATAGACAGTATTGATGGCAGCATAATCCGCCCAGTCTTTGACAAAGACATGATTAAAGGTCACGTCATCCATGCTGCCGCCTGCCGTTTCAAGCACTTTTTTAATGGTTTCCAAAATGTGACGGGTTTGTGCAGCAGCATCGCCGACATGCACGACATTGTTATTTTCATCAAAAGCCAAAGTACCTGACACGTAAACAATATTGTCCGCTTTGGTTGCCGGCACGTACGGTGCCAATGGTTTTCCTGTACCTGCGGGTAAAATAATTTCTTTAGGCATGTGTTTTCCCCTTTAGCGACTTAAGCTGATTTTTCTAAGATGTGTGATTTGGATTGAAAGGTTTCGACGAAATTTTGCGTATCGGATACCCAGCCAAAGAAGGTTTTGATGTTATACAGACTGGCTGCATGTGCTTCCACCGGCCCAGCCTGATAACAGGCATCGTCCAGTGCTACGCCAAAATACTCCAGGAAAAAGCCATCTCTTAAAGTCGACTCGACACAGACATTGGTGGCAATCCCCACAAACACCAGATTCCGAATACCTTTGCTACGTAACATGCTGTCCAGCGCCGTATTAAAGAAACCGCTATAACGTGGTTTTTCAATCACGATGTCTTGCGCCAAGGGTTTGAGTTCATCAATCAGTTCAAAGTCCCAGCCGCCTTTAGCGAGTAATTTTCCCTGTAATTCAGGGTTTTTACGCATGGTTTTTAAGGCATTGGATTTATGAAAATTGGGAGAATTCACTCCACCCGCTTCTACATACTGATCATCCCAGCCATTTTTAAAATAAATCACTTGAATATTTGATGCATGCGCTGCATCAACTGCTTTTTTGGTGTTCTCCACCACCGGCTTGGTTTTTGAAACATCAAAACCTGCCAAGTCTAAATAGCCGCCTTTGGAGGTATAGGCATTCTGCATGTCAATCACAATTAATGCGGTTTGCTCGGGCGCTAGCTGAATTGCTTCAGGTTCAGCCTTTAGAACTTTTCCAGTACCTGCGGCTTGGGTAAATCCGGTACAGACCACATTTTCCAAGGATTCATTTGTATTCATGCTGATTTCTCCAACGTTGGGATTTGAGTCGCATCAGCTTCAATGACAATATGCTCACGACATTTCATTAACGGTTGAATTTTTTGACCGAAATCCTCTACGCCTTGAATAAAATCATCAAAGGTTAAAAGAATGCCTTCGGTTCCGTCGATTTCACCAATTTCATCCAGCATTTTTGCAACGTTTTCAAAAGAGCCGACAATGGTTCCCATGTTGATATTGACTGGAGATACACTAGACGCCATTTGACGAATATTGGTATCAGCACCGGATTTGGTATCTTTACCACCTTGGTTCATAAGCCAGTTAATCGCTTCGACATCTGCCCCATCGTTGTAGCTTTGCCATTTTGCAAAAGCTTCTTCATCAGTTTCTGCGGCAATCACCATAAACAGCACATAGGTTTGTACATCGCGTCCGGTTTTGTCTGTATGTGCCTTTAAGCGGTCATTGATGTCTGCATAAGCGGTTGGTGTATTTAAACCTTTACCAAAAACAAAGTTATAGTCTGCATATTTGGCCGAGAATTCCAGTCCGGTATCGGATTGTCCTGCGCAGATGATTTTCATGTCTGCTTGCGGTAACGGACTGACCCGGCAATCCTCCATTTGAAAATGCTCACCTTTAAAGTCCGATTTTCCGGTTGCCCAAAGTTCACGTAAAATTTCGACATATTCAGACAAATAGTCATAACGTTTTGCGAAGTATTCATCGCCTGGCCACATACCCATCTGTTTATATTCTGGTGCTTGCCAGCCAGTCACCACATTCAGACCGAAACGTCCATTTGAAATGGAATCACTGGTCGATGCCATACGGGCTACAATCGCAGGCGGCATCACCAAAGTTGCCGCAGTAGCATAAATTTTAATTTTGCTGGTCACCGCAGCAAGGCCTGCCATTAAGGTAAATGTTTCGAGGTTATGATCCCAAAATTCGGTTTTCCCACCAAAGCCGCGCAGCTTGATCATCGAAAGTGCAAAGTCAAATCCATAATGTTCTGCACGCTGTACAATTTGCTTGTTCATTTCAAAACTTGGTTTATATTGCGGTGCATTTTTGTCTTTTGTCCAGCCATTATTTCCGATTGGACAAAAGACGCCTATTTTCATTTCTCATACCTCTTTTTTTACCATCTGGTTATCAATATGCTTTAAGCAACTGTCTTGGGTTTGTTATAATTAATATTTAGCATATTCTGTGCCAAATATTTTTAATTATTATTTATCAAATATTTATAATTTATTTATTTTATCAAATAGTAAAATAAACTTTTAAAACAGTGCACCGTTATAGGAATGACAGCTCCAAAAAAATGCATTCTTTGATAAAAAACCATACATTCATTATTTAGCAATACTGGAATTTTTGAGCTAAAAATCAATAAAAAAACCGCGATTTTAGGAATCACGGTTGAATAAAAAATTTACCGGTTATTGCTATAAATAAGCCTGCTTAATTCGACAGTGAAGTTACTTTTAAAAAATGATGTTGAAAAAATTGCAGCATGGTTTTATTAAGCAATTCAGGCTCTGTGACTGTGGATGCATGTGCACCTGAGGCCAAAATACTGAGTTGCCCATGACCAAGTCGTTGCTTTAAATCACCCGACTTATGTACAGGAACCAAAAAATCATCCTGATTGGCAATAAAATGCAGTTGGCTATGCTCTAAAACCTGCCTATGCTGATCATTGATTTTAAATTGCTGTGCTGCCTGAATTCGCTTGAGCACATTTTCTGAAGGTGGAAAATCTTCAAGCTGAAGATTTTCTAAAGTTGTTAAATGTTGATGATGTGTTGAAGTCCATGCCGGTGGATATAAAAATAACCCCTGTGCTCGGACATAAGCTTCAGCACCTGCTGACTTTAATAAATGAATCCGGGCTTCAAAACATTTTTGGGTATGTGGATCGAGTTTATCCCACGAATTAATACAGGTCAGGCTGAGTAGTTTCAATTCCGATGCGTTTATAGCTAGCGCCAGTTCCGCACCAATAAACCCGCCAATTGCATGTCCAATAAAATGAAAAGACTGGATTTTTTCCCGTTTTAGAATGCCCAGCAACTGTGCTGCCATATCGGTAATTGTATAGTGATCTGGCAAAATGGAGGAATCGGCATGACAACCTTCCTGATCATAAGTTAAAACATGAAAATATGGGATGAATGCTTCAATTTGAGCTTTCCAGTAACTGGCATGCCCGCCCAGACCGGATGATAAAATTATAAAATCTGCTGCTGAATTTTCTGTACAAGGATGAATTTGATAGCTCATTTTTTACCGTTCATTCAAATAATTTGAATAACAACCAGCAAAATTTGTGCCTGAAAAATTTCATTAATTTGGTCTGTATAGCGATATAACCCATCAAGTTCATATTGCCCTTAAATATAGAAATCCAAATATCATAGAAAACATTCAAAAGTAGCTAGTTAATCAATCAACAACAGCATTTACCTTCCTATTCAAATCTACAACAAAATAGATAAATCCTTGTAAACTCAAAAACTTAAAATAAAGTGTTAAAAGAAAACAGGATACTAAAAAAGCATTAAAAAAATTAAATAGCATTAATTATCAGAAGTAAATTCATAATCCTGTTAGGCAATATCTGTACCAGCATGGAACAGCCATTGCAATAAAAATAGCCTTCACGCCCTATTTATACTTTTCTTGAAAGGTGATGATTCATGGACATAGCAACTGAATATCCACTATTTCAATGTCATTATCTGCCCCGTTATTTTATCGGGTTAATCTTTATTCCTGCCATATTGATTGTTTTAGCACAGCACTCAGTTAGTCCTTTTGCTCTGGTTCAGGATTTGAGCAGTCTGATGCAGTATTTATTGCATCAATCCATGTCGGGCTGGTTCATGGTCCTGTTCTCCTGATGCTGGCATTGATGGCAATGAATATGAAATTGGTAGTGACCAGCCAAACCATCTCTATTCAAAGTTTTGGAATAAAGCTCAAGAAACTGGTGCAACGCAATAAGCTGTTAAGGACTCAGCTTTACTCTTCCCACATATTAAAATATCGCGCCCTTAACTCATCTGGAGTACAACTCTCTAGCCAAGAGCAACAGTGGAAAACGAGTAGTATCGGCTTTATTTTAAAACCTGAGTTTCGCAAGCAATACAAAATGGCACATATTGACCTGAATATGTTCAACAAAGAGAATCGCAGAAAATTGATTCAGATTCTGGTGCAACACTATTATTTGGACCCTAAAAAATTTTTAGATAAGAAACAACTTGCCCGGCTTAAACTACAACACAAATTACGATAAAAAAGGCGCTCAAAGCGCCTTTTTCATAGTGTCAAACTTAAGTCGGAATACGCAATACTTGACCAGGAAAAATATCATCCGCATCTTTTAATAATGGACGGTTAGCCTCAAATATTTTGTTATATTGATTGACATCGCCATAATATTCTTTTGAAATCTTGGACAGGGTATCGCCCGATTTAACCGTATAGAATTTACTTGCAGGTTCTGGCGTTGCAACAGTCATCTGATCATCCACTTTCGCGACATGATCTACATTTCCGACGGCTAATACAATTTTTTCGCGGTCTGCCTGGCTTTGTACTTGTCCTTTAATGGTCGCCAGATCGCTATTTCCGTTATAACTGACAGATAGCCCTTTTACAGGCAAGCCTAACGCTTTGATATGTCCCAGAAGCTTGTTTGCGATTTCTTGTGCAGAAGGTTCTGCTGGAGTGGTAGGTGTGGCCGGAGCTGGCTGTGGTTCTGCTGGTGCTGTATTTTTTTTACCAATACCTTTTACAAAATCAAAAAGACCCATTGTACTTCTCCATCATTATTATTCATGCGATTTGAAACGGCATCCTTTTTTATACATAAAATTTATTCATAGGAAGGTTGTCTTTGGTCAAGCAACAGTAAAGATATGTAATTGTCATTTTGGTGAGTCAATAAAAAAGCCACCTAAAAGGTGGCTTCTTCATATTCAGCAGAGCTGAAACAACAATTAACCTAGTTTCTTAGAAACATAGTCAATAGCTGATTGAACAGTTGTGATTTCGTTAGAATCTTCATCAGGGATAGTGATGTCAAAATCATTTTCGAAAGACATAACAAGCTCAACTAAGTCCAAAGAGTCAGCACCTAAGTCATCCATGAAAGATGCTTCGTTTTTAATCTCTTCAGCTTTAAGACCAAGTTGTTCTGCAACCGCTTGTTTGATACGTAGTTCGATATCGCTCACAGGAATTCTCCTCATTGCTTGTGGCGTTTTTAATGCCGTTAGTTTAATTGAATATATAATTTTTGCAAAGTTTATACATCAGCCAATTAGCTCATGTATAAACCACCATTTACATGTAAAACAGTACCAGTGATATAACTCGCTTTTTCGCTCGCTAAAAAACTCACGGCATGTGCGATATCTTGCGGATCACCTAAACGGTTCAATGCCACTTGATCACTCATTTTCTTGCGAATGTCTTCGCTTAATTGTTCAGTCATTTCTGTCGCAATAAAGCCGGGCGCCACAGCATTCACAGTAATTTGACGGCTGCCCATTTCTTTTGCAAGGCTGCGACCAAACGCCTCAATCCCTGCTTTGGCAGCAGAATAGTTGGCTTGGCCCGGGTTTGCAAAGTGTGCCACGACAGAACTGATGTTAATAATGCGGCCGAAACGTGCTTTGGTCATGCCTTTTAAAACACGTTTAGACAGGCGGTATACGGCTTTCAAATGAATATTGAGAATGTCATCCCAGTCATCTTCAGACATACGAAGTAACAAATTATCTTTGGTAATGCCAGCATTATTGACTAATACAAGAACAGGACCATATTTTTGTTCAATATCTGTAACTAATGCATCAATAGCAGTCGCTTCACGCACATCTAGCACTGCACCAGCACCATTTTCCGCAAAACTTGCAGATAATTTTTCTGCCCCTGCTTCGCTGGTTGCTGTACCTACGACAAAATAACCGTCTTGAATCAATTGCTGAGCGATGGCTGCACCAATCCCTCTGCTCGCGCCTGTCACTAATGCGACTTTGCGTTCCTGTGTCATGCAATTTTTCCTTCAGCCACTAAAATGGCGTTAAGTGCATCTTCCATACGACTCTTGCTGTCGAGTGGGAATGCTTTTTCGATATTTGGTAAACGCTTCGCAAGGTTAGCCAGTACATTGCCCGGACCACATTCAACCACATACTGCACTCCTTGATCTTGAAGGAACTGCATGGTCTTGGTCCATTGCACAGATTGATACAATTGTGCCGTCAATGCCTGACGTAATCCTGCTACATCTGTCGCGATTTCCGCGTTGACATTTTGTATTACAGGAAGGCCAGGTAGCTCAATGGCAGTTTGTTCCAAAGCTTGTGCAAATTTGTCAGCAGCCGGTTTCATCAGTGAACAATGCGATGGAACAGAAACCGGTAATGCAATGGCTTTACCTGATTGTTCTTTTGCAGCAGCCATTACCGCTTCTACTGCTGCTTTATCACCGGCAATGACCACTTGGCCTTGTGCATTGAAATTGGCTGCTTCTACGCTGCCTTGACCGGCAGTACTGGCTTGCGCGCAAAGCTCAATCACTTGAGCATCATCAAACCCTAAAATAGCCGCCATTGCACCCTGACCTTGAGGAACAGCGTCTTGCATCAATTTACCGCGTAAATTTACCAGTTTTACCGCATCACCCAAGCTCATTGACCCAGCAGCAACCAGTGCGCTGTATTCACCGAGTGAGTGTCCTGCAAGATATTTTGGCGCTACCCCACCCAACTCCAACCACACACGCCAAAGCGCAATACTTGCGGTGAGCAATACCGGCTGGGTAAATTCAGTCTGATTCAAACCTTCGCCGCTTTGTGCGATCTGCCATAGGTCAAAACCTACAGCTGCCGATGCTTCTGCAAAAGTTTCTGTCACGCTACTAAACTGTTCAGCCAAATCTGCGAGCATACCGACTTTTTGTGAGCCCTGACCCGGAAATACAAATGCTGTTTTTGTTGCCTGAGCGACTTGCTCGAGTTGTTTAGCAGACATAAAAAAATCCTTTAATGAAGTGCTGTTGTTATTCAACAACCGGTTAAATAACCAACAGACACTTATGTAAGCTTATTTACGGAACGGAATTTAACACTTAATTTTTGTTTTGGTAATTGCCAAATACAACAAAAAGAAGCCATAAAAAAAGGGAGCTTAACGCTCCCATTTTTTCTACTAAGCTTGACGCTTAATACATCATCAATTATTCAGCAGATGCTTTAGCGAATAATTGGCGACCACGGTAGATACCATCTTTAGATACGTGGTGACGACGGTGAGTCTCGCCAGTAGCTTGGTCTACAGTTAATGCATTCTCGGTTAAAGCGTCATGTGAACGGCGCATGTCACGGCGAGAGCGACTTTTACGGTTTTGCTGAACGGCCATGATGGCTCCTTACAAAGATCGAAAAAATGGATCAGAACAAATTCAGTTGTCTTATACTTAACAGTATAACACAAAAATTAGTTAAGTTTACCCTTCAAACTTGCCAAAACATCAAACGGGTTGTCCCGTTTTTCTTCGACAATGTCATCAGTGGCAGGTTGATGCTTATGCTC
>NZ_DJDC01000131.1:0-8616 GCF_002430855.1 Acinetobacter sp. UBA5934
CAGACGGCGCTGTGGATGATAGTTGGTATGAACAGAAGTCACATAAGCTTCACGCTTGAATTCTGCTTCTAAATCAGTGGCGTTATTTTCATAGTAATATTCAATTTTCGACAAGATATCGAGTTTATTTTGATTATAATCGCGCCATGCATAACCGAGCTGGAAACGGTTGCGTAAGTGATCCCCCTGATCTGCTGCTTTATTATCGACAAAGTTGAGCGTGTTTTTAGTCAGCACGGTGGCATCATCAGAGAGCTTATAGGCATAACCAAGGGTATTGATCAGAGTATCTGAAGTATCCGAACGGCGACCTTCCAAACGGGTGGTTGCTTTCCAATTCTCATGAACTAAATATTCAAGTCCAAGACTCAATGCAGTGGCATCATTACTCGTATTGTCTTCATTTTTAGATAAAGACTGAATCCGCTCAAAACTGCTACTGACATATACACGCGGTTTTAGCTGCCAGCGGTTACGTAGACCCAATGCTGCTTCAGCCTCACGGTTACTGATGCCATCAGCAACACGATATTCACTGAATGCTGAACCATCTTTCATATAGTTGCTGGAAATACCGAACACTGTGCTATTGGTTTCTTCTGTGCTATTCATGGAGTACAGGCCATCAATTGCTGAAATCACTTCATGGCGGGCATAAATTTCAGTATTGGGTAAAACTTTTGCCGTTCCCCCCACCGATAAAACCTGTTTGTCGGAATTGGATAAATCCTGTTCGTATTCAATAAAAGCTGATGCGCCTTTCCAAGGCAGATTACCAGTAAATTTGATACGCCCAGTCGTGCCATTATATGGACCCAGATTTTCTGTCGCTAAAGTTGCGGCAGCACTGGTTTCATCATAATGACGCAGCCCTAATTCGACCGCGAGAATTTTAAAGAAATTATGTTCCAGACTCGCAGACAATCCGGTACGAACGCCGTTATTTTCTTGATCTTCAGTACGAATTGCTTCAATACGAGCCAGGCCCAGTTTTGCAATGGGTGCTGAAGCCTTGATGCCACTTTCTTTACGTCCTGCACTAATGGTTGCCGCATTATTCTGGAAACCTTCTTCGGCTTGCTGGTGATAGGCACGAACATGGGCAAAGCTTGGTGCATATTCAAATTCGACCCGTGCAGCGGTACCTTGGTTTTTGTCACGGGTTGAATCACTATTGATCTGAGTAATCTGATCTGCCGTAGAGTCGGTATTTTTAGACTGTGCCACTTCGGCAATTAATTTACCGTATTGTCCAACTTTCACCACGGTATTTAAACTGGCAATCTGTTCCTGATTTAAAGGATCATTACTTTGCACAAATGAACCACCCATTTTCAGATGGCTCTTCATGGCATAACTAAAACTCATCCCGCCGACTTGATATTCTTCACCAATTTCATCCGCTTCCACCGTAATACGGATAAAGTTTGGATTCAGGTCTTGATCGACACTGGCGATAGCTTGTTTTAGGTAAATGCTGTTGCTATAGGTGTCGACTTCATAATCGCTAAAACGGGTAAGGCTTTGTTTGGCAATAATCAACCCCGGATTATTACGATCGCGGGTCAAAATCTCGACTTTTTCACTATTGTCTAAAATAAGTTCACTTGAAATTGAACCCAGACTGTAGGGACCAGAAATACCCAGTGCACGATTTTCTGTCACCACTTGACGCGATTTGGTTTCAGCCACAAATGCTGATGCCTGAAACTTATCTCCTTCATGTCCCACTTTCAGACCAGTCAATGAACGGTTATATTGCCCCAAAGCCAGACCTTCATCTTTTTCTGTACGGGTCACATAGTCGCCATACATCGCATATGAACGGCCTTTGTCTAAGCGTACATACAATTTGCTGGTCGATTGAGCTTCAAAGCCTTTTGCCGCTGCATCACCATATACCGGATAATATTCATCAGGTTGAATATCGCGGAACAGGCGCTGCTTGGAACTTTTATTAGAATCATAAGCCAGGGTTAGCAGATAATCGCCTCGGACTTTTCCTTTCAGGAACATTGCAGTGCGACCGGTCAATGAGGTGTCATTACCCCACTCGGCAATTTCATTCAGCTCATCTTCAAAACCATCATTACGATTCACACTATGCAACCGTGTATTATCAAAATTATTAAAGTTAATTGAACCTTCAATTAAACCCACGGCAATCAGCGGACGTAAATCTGCCTGGAACTGAATGTCGATTTCTTCTTTGATTAAACCACTGCTGACGCGTAGTTTTCCACGTGCAGGCGCATTCGGTGCAAGAATCGGAATAATCATCTCGCCGCCATCAATGAAGCTTTGAATGCCCGGTTCATTTGGATTTAAATCTGGAAGATCAATAATCCCGATATCACTTTCTAGAGTGATCGAGGTACGGGTGGCCACCTTGATGCCTTGTTTGTCTTGCAACTGAACGCGCAGCTGCATCACATCACGGCCATTGGCCATGACCGGGATTGGCGCTTGCTGTAATTTCAGCTGATGAATTTCATCTGGAACAATGACCTGAATGTGTTGGCTTTCACGGACATTACCAGCAAAATCCAGTTGTTCAGCACGAATGCTGTTTTTACCGGGTTTTAATGCCACACCTACATATTCAACACCTTGTTTACGATGCTCATCCAGGATGGCTAATTTACCCCGTTGTTTATCTGCCACCACCACGTCATTGACTAAAACACGCTGGGTTGCGCCCGTTGCACCTTGAACTTGAATCGTCGTTTGTGCATGAGGTAGAACCTGTCCTTCTTTTAAGTTTAAAATCTCTAAAGCGTTGTTGTCGCTACGCTTTAAATATTCTTCAAGATTCACTAAAACAGGCGGTTTTACCGGATCAATCAACAATTGCGGTTGTTTTTGTGCAGCAAAATCACCCCGATTCAATAAGCAATTCTGATCATTGTCATTTGCCAAACAGCCTTGGGTGTTTTCTGAACGGGTACTGCTTTCCAGATAGCTCGGTGCATCAATAGAAAGTTGCTTGTTAATCGCTTTTTCAAGATTTAAATTGCTGCTGTTAATTTTTTCCTGACGCTGTTTGATTGCATCTGTTAAGGGTGCAGAACAGGCATCTATCTGATTCGCCATGGCGAAATCAGCACGATGCAATTCGCCACGTTTGACATCGACAAAGCGGCTGGATGGATCACCTGCATTTCGGTTGGACTGAGTCAGCAACTCTACGCCGGCAGGTAACGTGGTGCGGTCAATTTTAAGCACATGGGTTTTTGCCGACACGCCGTAAAAGTCATATTTACCTTCACGGTCCGTGATGACATAACTGCCATCTTCCATGTAGATACGGACACCCGGCACACCCAACTCGCCTTTATCCTGTATGCCATTACGGTTACAGTCGGTATAAACTTTACCTACCACAAATGCATCGGCACTAAACGCACCCGGACGAACTTTAACTTTAGCCTGTGCTTCATTTGAACTGAGACCAGAACCATCCACTGCACGAGCCCGGTTAATTCCATCCCCATTTAAAGCATTGGGTCCGACCAGAACACGGTATTCAATTTTGGCACTGGCATTGACTGCAAGATCACCTAGACCCAAAGTTAGATAAGGGCCTTTGCCACCTTCCGGGTCTGCCACTGGTTTGCCATCAATACGCATGGTACTTGGCACATAGCTAAAACCACGCGGTAAACTGTCTTGCAATTTGACATCACGTGCAAGTACATCCCCTTTATTACTCACGGTAATACTGTAATTGGTGAAATCACCCAATTCGATACTGCTATCACGTGCAGTTTTTTGTACCATCAAACCCGATTGGCTTAATAGCGGGTCAATCGGAATATCTATATTCAATGCCGGACTGCTGGATGTCAGGGTAAATAAGCCACCATAAGAATATTGCGAATGTACCGCCATGCCGTTAAATGAGCTGATCGGATAAACCACCTGATCGCTGACAAAACTATATTGATGAGTAGCAATTGTTGAGGTATCGACTAACAATTTATAGTTACCCGGAATCACTTGCGGATAAACAAACTCACCTGTCGCAGACGTTACCTGTTTCGCAGGAATTGAACGTAAAGCCCCTGTGGTACGGTCAACTTCAAAAGCCACATTATTACCGACCGGCTGATCATTTTCATCCACCAGTATAACGGTTGCCCCAGCCACAGGCTTTTTCGTTTTTGCATCGAAAATAATGCCGTATGGATCAATCAATATCTGCGTTGAAATATCATTAATCGGTGTAGTGACCTGACCTTGCTCGTCGACGCATTCAACCAGACTCGCTGTAACCTCATCACGTTTAAGCGTTTGTAAAACAGCATCATTCAGATTTTTTTCTGCATTTTCTTCAGTATCTAAACTAAATTGGAACAGACCGGTATTTTCACCACTTTCCATGGCAGAAATAATAACAATATCACCCGTCAATTTAGACTGAATACGAATGCGTGCCTGCTCTTTGCTAAAACGGTTAGCATTACAAACCGCGGCATTGGTTTTTAAATAAATCGGTTCATTAACTTTGCCGGTATACAAGCTGATTTTAAAATCATTTGTGGTGCTATCCAAAGTTGGCTGACCCACAACCTTGGTTTCAACTTTATTGGATAAGGTTTTTTGATTCACTTGCCCTTTTTGATGCAGAACATAAGCTCCATTCACCAATGTGGTATAGCTAATGGTCGGCTGCGTTTTAACCTTTAACTTAATCTCGCTTTTTTGACCGGCTGCAAATGGTTTTTTATAAGCAACGACGGCATGGCCAATTTGGCTTTTATCCTGAGGTAAATGACTTGAATATTGCCCTTCTGCCAACTTATGCAAAACCAGTGTATTAGAAGCCAGATCTGAAACCTGAATATCTTCAAAAACAGTATTTGCCGGCAAAGGATCTTCAACAATCACCCATGATTGTTCCTGTCCATCCACCGTGACTGTTGCAGGTGATACCGGTAATGATGCCGAGTTGGTTACCGTCAAAGTATAATTTAGGGTTTGTGCCTGCTGAGTTATGCTAAGCAGTTGTTGGTCTACGGCTTTTTCTATTTTTAACTTTGCTTCAAAGACCTGTACAGGGTCTTGCACTGTTTTTTGTTGTTGCGGTTCTTCACGAATTTGTGCGGTTAAAGGAAGCTCTAACTTGGACTGATCGGGAGTTTGTAATGAGGTATCTGCCACGACCCATAAGTGTACAGTTTGATTGGGTTGTAATTCTAATCCATCTTTAATCAGGGTGTCTGAAATATCCAGAACACCATCTTGATTGGCATCTAAATAGATTTTTAAATTGGATAAATGGTTAATAGCCACGGTTTTAAAATCAAACCACGCATTTGTATTACTGGTATTGGTCACCTGATTTAACCAGATGACTTTTGAACCCGCTTCTACTTGCTGGAGCTGATTTGGAAATAGTTCAAGACCATAAAACTTTGCAATTTCGATATTGACTGCATTGGATTGAGTTGTTCGCAGTAATTGTCCACCGTTCAAATCACTAACTTCAAAACTTGCATAAGCAATATTCTGAATCATTTGTCCAGCCATAGGCATCGCAGCATGACCGTGCTGTGCAAAGAACAAAGCAGATGCAAGTGCAGACAAAGATAATGTCTCCACTTTCTTATTCATTGCTTTTTTCATTGCCACACCCCAAAACCAAAAATACGAAAATACAAATAATTAGAACAAACGAATGGAGTCCCTCTCTTCGAAAAAAGAGGGAGAAGAGTTTTTTAAAGATTATGGAGTGGTTACGCTGTCATCAATTTTTACAGCAAACTCTAAAGTTGCCGATGTTGCTGGAGTCAAGGTATTCACGGTATAACTCACCTGACCATTGATTTGAGTTGCAGACGATGGCTTCAATGATCCTGAAAATAGCTTGGTATAACTTGGCACCATATCGGAAATCACGATATTGGTTGCATTTGCATTACCATCATTGGTGGCTACAATTTTGTAGTACACACATTGACCTGGTTTTGCCTGTAAATCAGTTGTTCCATAAACTGTTGGAGTCGTTGTACAGTCTGCTACAGCCTGAGTCTTAACCAACCGGATCTGACCTAAGTTAATCACCGTGCGGTCCGTTACAATCACATCCGCAGGCTTGTTACTTCCTGTAGGCTTGAACGTCACAATCGTAGTATCCGCTTCACCCGCTGTTGCCGTGGCAGGTGCTTCTACCTTGACCAAAATTGTGACTGACTCATTTTGTGATAAACCAGCCCCATTGGTTTGTGCCAATAAAGCAGTCAAAGAGGCATTACGCTCTGCAGCAGTCGCACCTATCACCAGTTCATTGGCATCAACCATACCATTCTTGTTAAGGTCAACGTAAACTGAGGTATTCATACCTGATAAAGTAGAAGACCAGTTAATTTCGACTGGATATCTGGTTTCACCTTCCAGTACATTTCCCGTATTGGTTAATGTGTGGCTGTATACTATTGTACCACCTGGTGCAATTTGACCTTGACGGTCTGGAGTAAAGGTCAGTTGACGTTTTTCAGCAACTTTTACATTAAAGGTAATATCATCCTTCGTACCTGTAGCAGGCGAAGAAATCTCGACTTTAATATCTTTACCAATACTGGTATCGGCAGGAGTTCCGGCAGGAGGTGTTACGATTAAACAGAAACTTTTTGCAGCGCCATTGGCAATATTGCCGGAATTGGTCACTTTAGTTGCAGTACAGTTGCCTAAACCATCTTTTTCAAAAACTTCAGCAGTCCAGCCTGTAGGGATATTTGGAACATTAATAATGTAATTATCTGGAATGTTGCCGGTATTTTTTATCGTAATATCAAAAGTTGCTGGGATTGCCGGTGGGGTAGTTACAGTTTTTACAGATGTTGAATTACCCGGACCTGTACCCAGTTCTGTCGTTGAATCAGGTTTGCTAACCAAATCCACCGTATTTGCCAGTAAGCTGGAAACAACTAGAGTTAACTTATCTGTGCCTTTGTTCGCATCAGAAGTACTGGTCAAAATAATTTGATTATTATTGACTACTGCACCGTTCTGGAAAGTGACGCGAACGATATATTTCTCATAGCCGCCAGCTGCAATTGGACCGGTATTATTCGACGTTACTGGCGTTTTCCCGTCTGCTTTAAGAATTTCAACAATACTGCCTGCTGGCAGACTTGTTTTATCTACAGTAAGCGTATAAGAATCTGCTGTGTTGCCCCGGTTATGTACAACAATCATATTACCTTCTGTTGTACTGTCACCAAATACAACAGGAACACCTTGTTTACCTGCCAAGGTAATAAGGTCATCCACTGGAGCACCCGGAATAGTGCCATCTTTGAAGTTGTTTAATACAGAGTCATTAATCGAACCGTCAAATTTTCCTGTTACACTCACAATCGATGGATTGGATGGAACAGTCGTCGGATCAGTCGGTGTGGTATCCGGCACATCGGAGATAACTAATGGAATATTCGGTCCACCAGAAGTACCGGGTTTGCCATCCGGATCGACATAAGCAGTATTTTTGATATCTCCAGCACTGGTGCTATCTAAAACTTTAACTTTAAAAGTCAGCTTGCCCGAGGTATTTGCTGCAACACTGTCAATATTGAAAAGGAATTTATTTCCGCTTACTTCAAACTTGTCTAAAGCATCTTTTGCATCGGTAAGCGCCACTGAACTGCCATTATAACGTGCAGATCCAGCAACAAACTGAACAGTAGCGGGCAATACGTCAAAGATTGCAACATTAGTTGCAGCTGCATTACCTGTATTTTTAAAAGTTAAAGTATATTCAACTTCCTGCCCTGCTTGAGTCACACTTACACTGGCAGCTTTGGTAATCTGCATTACTGCACCAGTGGTAATGGTCGTAGTGTCGATATTACTTTTCGTTACAGCACTTGAATCATATAAAGCAATTGACTGTGCTGTCGCTGACACCTGTAACTTATCAAGCTGATTAGCAAGGGCCGTACTTGGTGTGGTTGCTACCACAACTAAACCTACAGATTCCCCTGCTGCCAGTTCAATCCGGTCAGTAGCTGTTAAAGCGACTTTACTGTCCGCAACTCCATCTTTGTTGCGGTCAATATATATTGCAAACTTGCCATTTTCGAAATCAAATGTTGTGGTTGCGTCATCTATATCGATAAGCGAAATCGCAAATTTATCCGATCCGTTACCGGTATTGGTTAAGATATGTGAAAAAGTTACCTGTCCATTTGCTGTTGTCTGCGCAGCACGGTTAGCTTCAAGTGTAAAACTACCGACTTGAGCGACCAGCGTTTTTACTTCATTAGACGTTACTACACGTTCTGTACCGGTATTATCAGTATAAGATGCAGTTGCAACGTTACTGATATTAGTACCAGCTAAAGGTACAGCAGCCATAGCTTGACTACTCAGCAGCGATACCCCACCCATTACTGCCAGTGATGCAGCAATTTTACTTAATTGAAAATTATTTTTCATAAAGAACCCAACAATAAAGTCGATATTGACCAATTAAAAATTTTATTTAGATGTATTAACTTGTACTTGAGCAGAAACAATAATTTTCTGTTTTGGTTTTAACTCACTCACATTCCATTGTAAAAAGCGATATTCAGCCAGTGGAACATTCACTTTTTTGCCATTTTCCATACGGGT
>NZ_DJDC01000131.1:8905-10089 GCF_002430855.1 Acinetobacter sp. UBA5934
TACATCCGCAGGAAGTGGAAGATTCAACTTTAAATTTTTCAGACTTTGACTTGATATATTTGAATATTCGACTTTGTACTCAAGCAATGCCGTTGGCTTTACTCGATCGGTTGCTTTTAATTCTTTTTTTACTTTTTGGTTTGCCTCTATTTGAAACACTTTCATATCAGCAACTAAAGCTTGGCTATTCGCGAAGGAAGAGGTTGTCCATCCTGAGACTAATAGCAAAGATAGAGGAATCAAACTCAAAATTTTTTCGGATTTAATCATTTTTTGATACATTTCTTAACATAATGTCACTGTATTTTCACATTAGAAAGTAAAAAAATACACAAAAATGTCGCACAAGTCACATTTTTCTTGTAAATGGTGTATCTATTGTCTTTTTATCAAAATAATTTTCACTTATTGACATTTTTTGTCACAAAAAATAGTGATTAATTCAAAGTCTAGTCACTTAAGTCTGCTAGTTATTTAATATTATCTGATTTCTGTTCCGACTTTCTTTGTATGATCATGAGCTTTGCTCAAACTCTCATTAAACTTTGTGGATTAGAGTGGACAATATTAGATTACTGTAAGCTATGTAGAAAAGTAGAAAAAAGGTATATTGCGATTAGCTAACAAAAAAGTCTTGATGGGGTTTATCCATTCGTCAATTCAACTTGTTTAAAGTTTTTAGGGCAAGTTAATGAAAGCCTAAGAAACATCAGCCTGAATATCACCACTAATTGCATAAACTTAGTATCAGTATAGATGATGAAACCCTGCAAATAGGTTTAGCTCAGCTAATTAGAAAAATGTCGGTGGCTCTTAAGTTCTTGTAGACTTACTTACTCAAACTCCATTGGATGGGCAGATTGACTGTGCCTAATCATTTCTACAGCTAACTCTGCATCACTTATCGAAAATTCAAATTCGATATATTTTTCCCGCTGAGTACCTGTAACATGAATAAAGCAAGGAAGCTGTTCTACATCTAATGGCTGTATACCAAAATCATCATATTCCCTTTAAGCTTTATTAGAATCCCTATGCCAAATTTAAATATTATTTTTTTCAAATACTTATAATTTTGTCTTTATAAAATTCTTAAGTCTCTGAAATTTCTTAGCTGTATAAGCCCCTCTTTAATTAGCCATTTTATCTAACTAAAAGGTATCTACAAAATCGGTGGCTATTCA
>NZ_DJDC01000131.1:10176-11068 GCF_002430855.1 Acinetobacter sp. UBA5934
TACAAAATCGGTGGCTATTCATACTCTTTTAACTTTTAAGCTACGAAAAATTATTATTTCAAGTTTAAATACATTTTCTTTGAGAAATATATAAATTGGGCTTTTTAGCCCGATTATTTCGTAAGAGAAAAATTTGCTATCGAAATAAAACCATTAGATTAAAAAACTATTTCTCAGTACCAATCGATTATGATTCCTCTTGCTTTGGGGGATTGTCGAGGATCTTTCTCAATCAGAAAAGCACAAGCAATGGTCTCATTCTCCGGCTTAGAAATAGGAAATAAAGATCCGGTGGTCGCAAGTCTGAATCAAGAATATCGACAACGCTTAGAGAAATCTCTCCTCGCACTTTTTCGTTTTATCTCGCATAGACACAAAACAATATTCTGTATATCCAGTAATGCAATACAATTCTTGGAACAGCTTCAGGACTTGATCGGACAAAGGAACCATATGTTGTGGGGCTGTCTGATTTTTGATCTTAGGCGGTGTATAACTTCATGTTCAATTTTCAAAATCGATATCTGCCCACTTTGCTGCACGTAATTCTCCAGGACGCACAAATACATGGGGTAAGATTTTGACTGCATAATCAATAGCAATATCCCCACGACCTGCATGTGTATTGATATTCTTTAATAGTTTTCCTAGCTTTTGCTTATCAGTAATAGCCGCTCGATGCTTAGTTTTACCCACCTTCAGAATACCGCTAATTTGATCAGCAACATTGAACTGACACACCCCTAAGGCAATCGCATAGCGAAAAACTTGAGATGCTTTACTTCTCATTCGCTTTGCAAAGTCATTTTTAACTTGTTTCTCATAAAGACGACATACTTCCAAATTTGAGAGGGTGTTATTACATCAATAGGAAATTCGCCAATAGCCGCAT
>NZ_DJDC01000131.1:11146-24585 GCF_002430855.1 Acinetobacter sp. UBA5934
GCCAATAGCCGCATAAAGCTTATCCCAGACAAACTGATTCCGACGTTGTGTACTTGCTTCTAGCTCTTCATTCTTACGGTGTTCATCTGCTACTGATCTAAAACTATTATTTCGACATTGGGACTGTTTATCTTGCTTTTGAATTACTGGGTCAATATTCTGCGCAAGCAGTTCTCTAAACTCACTTCGTTTTGCACGAGCGCTGGCCAATGTACAACTTGGATAAATACCGATAGCTATAGTGGCTCTTTTCTTAGAGATTGGGCGAATATAATCAAAACGCCAATATGCCCCACCTTTTTTATCTAACAATAAATAAAGACCACCACCATCTGAAAGCTTGATATTTTTTTCAAATGATTTCTTTTGCATTGATATTGCAGACTTAATTTTTGAGTCAGTCAGACTGATAACTAATTTAGGCATTTTTTACGGTATATTTTTTCAGAAATGGAATGTACCGTAAAAGATTACGGTATCCTTAAACGCCTTTGGATAGTATCGGACAACCCAGTTGCGTAAGTTATTTATTTTAAATGATTTTCAGATAACATCGGAAGGGATGAAACAAGAAAATGGTGCGCTCAGCGGGCACTTTCGCTAATTTAGTGTTTTTTCATCTTTTCTAATTTTATCTAATTTTTTCTTTATTATTATTGGTTTAACGAGTCATTTTAATGTGACTAGTTACATGTTATCTCATTATTCCTTATTATTCATTCTAAATTGATTACGCCAAATTTACGCCACAACATTTTAGAGAGAATAATATGGCCACCTTTAGACAAAGGGGTAATGCCTGGCGAGTTGAGATTAGTGTGAATGGTACTCGGGAAAGTGCGACATTCGATACTAAGACTCAGGCTCGCGCATGGGCATCAAAACGTGAAACTGAATTAAGAGAGTTATCACGCGGAAAGCTTCCTGATTATACATTAAATTGTGCAATTGATAGATATATAGAAGAAGTGTGCCCAAAGCACAAAGGTTGCGATGCCGAGATAAAACGCTTTAGAGCATTTCAAAAAAACTTTCCAAAGATTGCAAAAAAGCACATTGCTAAAATTACGACTGATGATTTTGTGGTGTGGCGAGATTCAAGGCTTAAAAGTGTTAAGCCTGCATCTGTTAGGCGTGAAGGCAATATTTTATCTGCCCTGTTCACTGTTGCTCGCACAGAATGGAAGTGGGTTTATGATTCACCAATGAGTGATTTAAAGATGCCACCACCGCCCGCGCATAGAGACAGGCGTATATCGGAAGATGAAATTTACAGGCTTTGTCTTGCTGCTGATTTTAACGAACAAACACCCGGGAACTTTACACAGCAAATTATGATTGCTTTTCTACTGGCGATTGAAACCGCAATGCGTGCTGGAGAAATTCGTGGTTTAACTTGGGACCGAGTTTATTTAAAAAACAGATATGTGGCTTTGAATGAAACCAAAAACGGAACTAAGCGGCATGTGCCACTGTCAAAACGTGCAGTTGAGTTGCTTGAATTAATGAAAGGTTTAAGCACTCACCAGGTATTCACAGTGAAAGATTCTAGTTTTGATACGCTTTGGAGGAAGTTGCGAGATAAGTGTGAAATAGACGATTTACATTTTCACGACTCAAGACATGAAGCATGCACTAGGCTTGCTCAAAAATTGGAAGTATTAGATTTAGCGCGGATGATTGGTCACAAGGATTTAAGAAGTCTTATGATTTATTACAATGCCACTGCAAGCGAGATTGCGAACAGGTTGGACTAAATGGAGACTAGAATTCGGGACTAGAATAGCCCTCACTTGAGGGCTTTTTTATACGCATCAGCTAACTTCACATCATATTTATTAATCGCATAATTTCTGCCGTTGTAACCTCTCGCAAACGCTTTCCAGTCCTTATTTTTTAGAGCATTCACAAGATTATTTACTTTGATGTATCGGCACATGGCATCAAGCTGTGAGGCTTCATCCTTGTACATAGCATTAATGAACATTTGCAAAGTTGAGTAGCCCAAAGCTTTCCAGTGATATCCCATCACCTGACCCAATCCCCATGAGCATGATTCAAGCGCCACATCACGATTCAGCTTTGATGCTCTTTCCAGTTTATTGTGCTGTTCTGAAAATTTACCGTAGCCACCTGGTGATGGATTGCAAAGGTCGGGGTATTGTTGAGACCATTCATTTGATTTGGTAATCCAGTTTATTGCTCGCAAACCTTCATAGAATTTATGACGTTCAAAAAGAATAACTGGCGAGCCATCCGTATTAAAACCCGACCCCTTGCACTCAACTTCCATTACTGCTTTTAAGGCAGCAACTTCAATACCGAGTGCCTTGGCCTGTGCCGCAATTTGATCATTCGTTATTTTTTTAGTCATCGTTATCACCATGCAATTCCGGTTGTGCTTTTAATCGTGCAAAAATACCCAAAACACTGCTTAAAAAACCTAACCAAGCTACCCATGAATGTGGCAACAACTGCTTAATTTCTTCCGGCACCACAGCCCACACTTGTGGAAAATATGTGCCAAACTGCCACAGCAATTCAAAAGCTGCATACATAAAGGCGTAAAAAAAGGCGCTAATTGCGCCTACTTGTACCGACTTGAGTTTCCAAGCCTGTTTCCAATCTTCAATTAATTTCATTTGTAACCCCTATAGTTTTGAACGTCAGTTTCGAGTCGTGTAAGTTTTTCATTAAGTAATGAAGTGTCTTTTGAAAGTTGAATAATTGAAGATCCCACCCAAAAGCAAGCGGCCACAATGATTCCCCCACATGCACCCAGCAAATAGCGAAGCATGGAAATACCACCATCCTGAGATGCTGATTTTTTATCAAGCGCTAAAACTTTAATATCGAGCGCATCAATCTCTTTTCTGTTCTGTTCACTGGTTTCTTTGTGAGCCTCATTAATAAAAGTCAAGCGCGTTACGTGATCTGACAACATGCGGATATCTGACTGCATATTGTCAATTTTCTTTTCGAGTCTGATTCCGTATGTTTCTTCAGACATGCCGCCCCCTAAATTTTGACAATAAAAAAGCACCCGATTGGGTGTTATTAAACATAAATGCCTTTAAAAATATTTAGCTTCCTGCATCGCCCTATAAATCCGGCTGTTGATGACCAGTTAATCCCAAAGAAACGACAGCCTCCAACATTTAGATTTACATTTTTTCCAGTGATATCTATTGAGTCCACAAGCACATCATTAACCCTATAACTCAGTGTGTTTCCATTTCTGGATAGTTTAATGTTGTACCAGTTGTTGATAGAAAATGAATAAGAACAGTTTAATGAGACATTATTGTATTGATCATTGAAAAACAATTGTGAACCATTAAAGCCATATTGAACATAGGGCGTATATTGTTTTGCCCCAAGTAACATGCGATATGATGTTAAATTTGTAGGATATATTTCCAACTCAAACGTAAAATCCTTGGTCCCGAAATTTAAGGCATCACTTAAAACATCAACATATGGAGTACCATCAAAAACCGCATAATCATTTTCATAAGTCGGTAAAATTGCACTCCACCCCCATGTCGGTTGAGTCACCCCATTATCTTCAAATAAAGCATCAAAAGTTAAAGCAATGACACGTTTTGCGAGAATAGAATCAGCATAGATTGATTTACTTTGACTAAAAGAAAGCTCAGCACCACGAACAGCAGCAAATGCATAGTGATACGTGTTGCCGTCCACTACAGTTGTATCTGTATAATCACACGCTAAAAGTCCTGTTGCGATTGGTGTCGGTGGATTGAGCGGATCAATAGCAACAGTGTCACGATATAAGTTAAAACTTTCAGCACCACCATCATGTGATGCTGTTGCACGAATTGACGGCATTATAAGTACTCCAGATTCAAATCATAAGGTGCTTGCAAATCGGCGATATAAAGTAATTTCAAGTTGTAGGGTGCATCTAAAGCTTCAGTAGCAAATACATGTATAAATTTATGAAAAGATTCATAACCACCGCGGACAGAAAATAGTTCAAGTCTTGTTCTTGGTGCTAAAAATTGCGCATCAATCACGACATTGCTTGCTGTAATTTCAGAAACTTCATGAATAGTCAGATCCGTCTCATCATCATAAATTTTAACCGTATAGGTGACACCAGCTTCAGGAGTTACGCCTCCATCAAACCATCCTAAAATATGCCCGCCTGTTTGCTGCACACGGTTACGGTGTGCCCAGGTTAAAGTTAGATGCTCATCAATAAATAGGGGCCAATATTCACCATTAATTTTTACATTAGCTGGTGGATAAGGTCGGATTGCGCGAGCATTGAATTCAACCACATGTGTTGCGGCATCAACCAAAGCAAGCACCCCACTTGGAGTTGTAGTCAATACTTTTGCTTCAACGATTTCACCATCAACATAGAGCGTTTGGCCTACAGCGATAAAGTCATCAGCAAAATACAGAATTGAATTAGCAGTGTGAATTTGCGGTACCCCAAACGCTCCGCGCTTCACAGTTAAAACCTTGGTTTCAGCATCATAAGATTGATAAACCATCGTCTCATCATTGATGAAAATCTGACTGCCAACTCGCACAGACGCAATATTTCCAACATTTTTAACTACAAATGTGCTGCTTATACGATCAATAGTTTGATCTAAATAAGCAGTTTCACAGTAATTAACTGTTGCGACACGTTCGAACCCGTTTCCATTATCCACATGCAAAGCAGCATTTAGCGAGTTGTTTTGAGGCTTTTCAGCTATAGCACACAAATAACCCACTTCTGGATTATCAGCAAGTTCGATCTCAACTTCACGCTCACCAAATGCCTGAACAGCCTCAAAATAAGGAAGCTCAAAAACTTTTGCTTTACATGATTTTGCTGCTTCGGGTTGTGTATCAATTGGATTATCAGCAGCAATGGTTGTATTCATCATGCCTGTGGATGGAACAACCTCAACCCACTCAATAGAAACCTCATTAGAAGTTGGGCCGCCAAGTTTGATATTCATGATGCACACTACGATAGGCTCAGCCCAGCGCCTAGACCATGGCAAACGGATCAGGTCATAACGATTCCATTTCCGCGCTTCACGCCAGCCTGTTGTGAATGAACCCTTTAAAACGCCCGTTGAAAGTATTTTAAGTTTCCAGTTTGCAACAATTTCCGCATTGCGCATTTTCATGAAATATGGAAAATCTACTGTTTCAGCATTTTCACGACCTAATGTTTGTATCAGGCCACTTTCAGAAAGAGAAAAAGATGAGTTCTTAATATTTTCCCGGTCGTAGTAGTTTACGTTTAGCTTATTCACCACCTCATCAGCATTGGTAATTTCATACTGCATGCTACCTTTTTTGATCTTGTTTTCGGCAATGGTGTGAATCTCATTTTCTTCAAACCAGTCATCCCGGAACAACACCATTTCATAAAGACCGGTTTGACGGTTGACGCGAATACCGGCTTCAATGTGATAACAAATCTCATTAATCGCATCCAGGCAGTTTTTTTCTGTAAATACACATGAAATACCCAATCCTTCATCATAAATTCGATCTGCAGCTCTTATAAAATTCACATCATTTACCGATGTTTCAGGCTTATTCATCGCTGTGTCATCAGTAAGAATTTCGCGAATTTTATGGATTGGATTGATATCTATTCCGTGAGGTGGCGGAGATTCAGCAAATGGCTCTGAACTAAATCTTGAAGTGATTAATGATCGAGCTAATCCATCACTCATAGAAGATGAAACATCTACAATAAAACCTCCGGTAGATGCTATCTCTAAATAGCAAATAGTCTGAAAAAGATCCGAACCAATACTTTTATTTTGATTGTATAAAATAGTTTTCGAAACAGTGATGTCTGGTGGTAAATCTACTTTAATATTATTCGTTTGCGTTGCAAAAAAACAATATATATGACCACCGGTATTGAATTGAATGGTGCCACCAAAGGAATCTCCTATTTCGGGATTATCCCCAAAGTTTAAGCCGAATCCATTTTTAACCAAGCCACTACTAGACACAGTAGTACCATCTATCAGTCTATAGTCTGCTGTATAAGATGAATCATAGAAATCAGCCCAGCTTGGAAGGTTGTCAGGCATTATGAAGTCGGAAATTTCAGCTTTCGCATCATACCACTGCGGCCTGCCATCATTTCGAACATGAATCCGGCTTGGCCATAGCAGCATTTCTTTCATGTAGCCCGAGTTACCGACGTAAAATGCTTCATTCATGTAGCCTGCCAATGCACCAAAAGCACCATCTATCCAGCCATTACCTGTATTGACCTTGCCCAGCCCTGTAAAGGCTAAATATGATTGAAATGGATATGCAGATGCCTGCAATCCTTTCGACTCCATATATTCCTTATAAAATGGCAATACTTCTTGGTCATCTGTGCCATAGCGGGCATGAACTACACCAGCAACCCCGCCTTCATTTTCACCATATAGATACGGCTGGCTAATAGACCCCTGCTGTAAAGGATTACCCATTTTATCAATTAATGGTGTATGCCATCCGCGCTTATCGAAGTTAATGCCAAGCATTTTTTCGATTGGATTGCCAATAAATAAAAGCAAATTTGTGAAATACCGATAACCAATAACCTGATCACTACTTCCGCCCATTTTCTACCACCTCTACAATCTGCAAAGCCATGGCATCCTTTGATGCTTTTACAACTTCAAGATCAATGCCATTTGCCAAAAAATCCTGCCAATCCCAACCTTGAGACAAAAAAAATGCCCGCGATCCGCGAGCACACATTTTGGCTTTTCGTAAATCAGACATGTAAATTCTCATTATTTACCGCCATTGGATTTAATCGGGGTGGTGCTTTTGCCCCAGAGATGAGTGATGTTTCCATACATATGTGGACTGCCGGCAATGTCGCTAAATGAGGTACCTTCATCTGCAATCGTTCCATCCAGCTGATTAGCAGACTGACCATTTTTCTTCTGCATTTTGCGCATTTGAACATAAGAGTAAACCGCTATTGCAGCCGCAAATGCTACTGCTGCATAGATAAGCCATAATGGGACAACCATTTCACACCTACTTAATTAATTGTGTCATCACCGGATTTTCACTCGGTATATAGGGATGCCCGGCAAATCGGGCAGCATTATTGAATGTTGAATCACAGGTTTTAAGGGACTGGTCACACCCGGGTGCCAGCTGGATTACATCACCCACTTTTAAGCCCACATGCTCACGATATAAAGTCACTGAATTTGGGGTATTCCCAACAATGAAGGTATAAACACCGAGCTTTTTAAACAGTCCACGGTTGAGATAACCAGCCTCATAGGTTTTGGTTTCCATGACTGGATCACCATTGGTATAAGTTGGTAGACCATTTCCATCTAAAACCGGTTGCCCCAGCTCATCCAGAACAGGAATCTGCTCAAAGACCAGATTGCCTTCTGCATCTTTGACTTGAGTTGGATTTACCGTGAATGTGATTGTCAGACCATTGATTGCTGTTACGGTCACATCAAACGCCCAGTCTTCAAATTTCAAACCACACCAGCGGTCATAAATGGAATTCGGACAGGTTTTCTGAAACTTACGCGTCAGGATGGTCCGGTTTAGATAAGATTCACCGGTTGAGCACACCAGGCTCATAGTGTCTTCTGAATCATTGAATTTCGGCTGAGTTACACGGCCCATAAACAGAACCAGCGTTTCATTCTGTTCAAGCTCAAGAATGGTGAGATAAACCGATTCAAAGTAAATCTTGTTTAGGAAGATACTGGTGAAGTTGTCACCAGCTTCGTTCTTAAAGACGCCTTGAGGGAAAGTGACTTCAATCTCGCACTTGTCAATGTCGGCATCCTCAATCGATTCCCGGTCTAACCCGCGCACCGATTTATATGTAATTCCACCATGATTGACATCCTTTCGATGATTAGTGAAATACCAGACTTTATCCCCATGCTTGAATTGATAAAGCTCAACTTTGATATCCATTAGCTTTCTAACTCCAGAATGGGAATGGTGACTTGAGAAATACCGACACCTAAAAATTGAAACTCAATCTGGTCGGCATCAAAGCGATAAAGCCCCATATAACAGATGGTTTGAATATCATTGCGCTGGGCATTGATGGCAGGTGAAATCGTTAATGAGCCACCAGTTCGCGCAGTAATTTCATGCGCTGTCCAAGTGCCATTCTTACGCTTCACTGCAATGTAATTCCGGCCAACTTCAACCAGATATTTGGTATTGGTGCTTAAGCTGGTGGCGATATTGCCAGTGTTTAAAATATTTAAATGTCGCTCATATAGCGGCAACCAGAATGGACGATAACGGCCACCGCGACGAAACAGGAATCGTCTAAATTCCTGGAACTCATCCCAGCTTCGAATAAGTGACTTAAACGGCTTGGACTGCTTGGCTTTGGCGTGATGAGTAAATGACTGAAAGCCACCAACATCATTATCAACTACGTTTTGATGCTGACTCATGGTAATTTCGATAGAGTCGCCATTCAGCAGCAAAGGCTTAAAGTAAATATCCTGGTCTTTGTACTGGTCCGGAACATCACCAGAATGTTCTGGCAAATCCTCTGCCAGTACACGAAAAACCATTGATGCATTGGACCAAAAACCACCGGCATTAATTGAAGCATCGCCATCAATGATGCAGATCCGTAGCGGCATCATCACTGCATTGGTCGTGGTAATATTTGCAGCTAAGCGAAAGCCGTCTTGATATTCAGTTTCTAATTCCTGAATAATCTCATCGGTTTCAGGATCTCTAATTTCTTCCTGGATAATGATGTAGCGACCGCGTTCAGTAATCTCGACAACCTGACCACCTTCCTTGCTCTCAATAAAAGCAAAACCGACTCTAAGGTCGGCTATGGTGGTTGTCGTATCGAGAATGATGTAGTCATCATCCACCATATCAGGAATGACTCGTTTAACCTGTCGCAGCGGAATACCCCACTGCCCGCGTAAATTTGCAGACAGCATATGGAACATATCGCCCATGGCTTTACGCATCTGTGTGTAGTTAAAGCTTAGAATCTGCCGGGGTGTGTCGCGCAGCGGATAGCGCTCTTCACTACCATCATCCGCCTCATGAACTTCAGTCATCCACTCCAGGCGCTCGGTTGAACTCAATAGAGGGCAATTTGTTAATACGTGCACCTCGCCATATGATGTTTGTATTTTCATTTTGTCCTCGAATTTCAGGTATTAAAAAGCCGACCTCGTATTGGGTCGGCTTTTTCTATTTTTCTTAAGCCTGTTTTGATAGGTTTGCAGAATACTTATTGTGCAGTGATTCGATTAATAAGATTGCCCTATTTTTTTCATTCTTCATCACCAATAAATTATTCGCATTAAAATTGTCCACTAAACGATAATCAGCAGAAACTCTTATATCGTGCAATGTCTTAAGTTTTAAAGCTAATTTTTTAAAATCTTTATCATTAAAGTGCTCAGCTAGAAGCTCACAACAAACTCTTATAGCTTTATGAGTTGCACCACCACTAGATTTGTAGAATTCTTCAAATTTAGCTTGGAAAAATACCGTCACAACATGGAAGAGATGATAGTAATGTTTGCTGCAACTTGTGCGCTGTATTGCTTCTTTACAGGTACCATTTATTTCAAGCTCCTCCAAGGCAATAGCAATAGATTCAATTTCTTCAATTTTCATTTCAAATCCTTAGAAACCAAATTGAAGTAAACAGTTATTCGATCTTGATTGGAACCAAAGCGAATTCCATGTTTCTCATAAACATCCACAAGGAGGTCTTGAAGGCAGTCATTCATATCAGCTATTGTATTTGGAATGTCTATCAATAAATCACTGTCAATATCAGATGTAAATGTGTAGCTTTGCAACTCCCAATCAAGATATGTAGTTACATCTGAAGTTGTAGGCAGCGAAAAAAACTCATAGTACACTCGATCTATGGAGCCTCTAATATCTCTATAGAATTCCTTAGGTATACCAAACGTATCCAAGAATTCTTTAAGTTGATATGCATCAGTAATATCGGACTCTGAATTAGCGGGCAATTCTCTTGAAATATAGGAAATTTCAAGAACTTTTTCTAGCTCATCAAAAAAACAGAAATCTGAGAATCTTTTAATAATCTGAACGAATAGATTTTTATCATTTCTATTATTTTTAATAACTTCTAAATATATTTCGATTGCGTCTTCATACTTGCCATATATAAATAAAGCATTCGCAAAGTGCATTGATTGAGCTGTCCCACCTCCAGATTTTTCATATGCCAACTTAAATTCTGATAATGCAAGCTGTTCCTGATTGTCATAAATATATATAACCCCCAGTCCTGTATGAGCAAAAATCGGATCTTTAGGGAGAAGAGAAGCCATGGCCTTCTTAAGCTCTACTTTCTTTTTTCCTACCAAGCTAAATGCCCGAAAGTCTTTTAACCCTGGCGCTCCAAAGTATTCAATAACTTCATTAAGCTTAGTTTGCGGTAAAGGTGAGGACATATTTAAAATTCACAAATTATTATAAATTTTGAGAAAGTATACGTTAAGTTCTCGTTCAGAAAAACAATAAAATATACTTTCCGCTTAACACCCTTGATTGGATCGGTTTTATAGGTTGTTTTTATTTTTCTCAAGATATTTCCTAAAAGCCTCTTTACCTTCATCACTAAACAGATGTTCACCAATAGAATCACGATCATCAACTATGATGAATTTTGACTCTTTAGCCTTCTCTGCCTTTTTAAGGCAAAACCCAAGAGCAATACCCACACCAAACGCAATTAATGTTTTCATTTTAAATTCCTGAAATTGATAAAAATAAAACCCACCGAAGTAGGCTTATGCAAATTTACTTTTGTTCCGCTTCATGTGATAAAGAAATGCCTTTTCACCATCAGGCCCATACAGCATATCTTTAGCCTCACTCTCATCTTTAACCATTACAACTCGTAGCTGGTTATCAATGATTTGAGGTGATTGAGATTGTGCCTTTACATTCGCCTGTGCTTGCTTCTCAGCTTGGATAGTTCCACCGTTGTTGATGGCGTTTAAGGTATCAACACCGACACGACGAGTTGCTGCAGCGTTTAATACATACTCTTGACCATGCACCACGCCTGCTTCTTGGTTTACACCGTAGTTGCCTGTGTAGCCGCCGGATTTGAAGCCTGAAGGTTCTTGAGCTCCACTTAACATAGCCATTATCGATGCACCTTGTGCCATTGCCCCTGCAATCATGGGAATGTTTTGAGGGAAGCCGATTTCTGAAGCCTTGGCGATGTTTGTAACCATAGAGATTGCTGCTTGAGCAGCTGCAAATCCTCTAGAAATTGAGTACATCACCTGGTAGCCTTTTGATTGCTCACCACCCATAGCCTTAAACATCGTAGCCATCGAGCCTGTGATATCTTCTCCGTATCTGGCTTGAAGTTGCATTGATGACATTTGATAGTTGGTCTCAATATTATTCATTCGCTCTACGTGAGCAAGATAAGCCTCTTCTCTTCGCGCGTAGTTCTCCCCAGCCATAGCAAGCTCTGCATCAAACAAAGCCTGAGAAGCATCAATTCGGCTGAATCTCTCCTGATCTAAATTAAATTGATCTGAAGAGCCATTCATATCAGCTTGAATACTACCCCATTGCTGAACCGCACTATTTAAACGTTTACGACTTTCCTCTTGCTGCAAAGCCTTACTTAAAGCAATTTCACGCTTTTTCTGGTCTTCGCTTAACTTGGAGTTCAGGAGAATCTGCTCACGCTCCAAGCGATAACGCTCCTGCATGGCTGCGGTTTCGGACATGAGGGATTCGCGTAGTTGGAATAAGCGCTCTTCATTCGCAAGTTTAATTAAACCCAGCTCTTGGTTAAATTGATCGTTTAGAGAGTCGAGCTTTAGATTTCGCTGTTCTTTGGTGAGTTCGGCATCCGCTTTAATCTCCTGCTCTTTAATGTTGCTAGAGAAACGAAGTTTCTGTTCTTCAGTTAAGCGATGCTCAACCAAATCATACTCAAACTTCATCTTAATAAGCTTAGTTTCCTCTTGATGTCTAGCTTGCGCCAAAGCAACATATTGCTCCATACCGTATTTTCTGAGGTGGCTAATCTCTTTCTCAAGATCTAGCCTTTTTTTATCCTCCCCCGTAGAGTACTCATAAACAATTCTGCGCACTTCTTCTGCTGCACGCTCGGCCTCTCTTCTTAGCTTCTCCGTGTTATCAGCAACTTTTTTCGAGGAACCAGCAGCCTTGTCAAATGTCTCCTTCATTTTTGAGGTATTTACAGCGCTTGCGGCTGTTGCCTTGCTCGCTTGATTTGCTCTAAGCTGCACCTTGGTTAATGAGTCGACCAGTTTATTGCTTGAACTAGGATCATTTAATTTATTAAATTTCGTGCCCCAGTTATCAACTGTTTTGCCTAAGTCATCCAATACCATTTGATGGGTAATATTCTTATCTGACATTGCAGCAATAGCGCCGCCAATTGTTTTACCAATAATATCAAACGTTGCTGCCACACCCATCCCGACTTTTGAAAGCCATATCAGCGTGTTTGCTACCGATTCAGAAACACCATTAAATTGAACGCCTTGCTCAGATGTGGCAAGAAATGCGCCTGCAATTTGATTTAGTGCTGGAAGTAGGGCCTGCATAAACTGATTCTTCAGTCCATTGATCTGCATTTGCAATAATTCAGTTTCAACCTTCAAGCGCTGAGCTGCTGCTAAGGTCTCGTCATCCATAATTGCGCCAGCATTTCTAGCTGCCTCGGCCCATAATTGAAAACCTTCACCCCCATTTTCAAGTAACGGAATTAATGAAGTAGCCTCATCAGCAACCGACTCCATGTAATAGACCATTTCATTTTGAGAGACACCAGCTTCTTTAAGTTTGTCTACATACAACTGGAGCGCCTGTGGCCCGCTTAATTCTCGCATGGCTTTCGCAAGCTCAAGCGCCCCTTTGGCACCACCCTCAGTTTTAGTGGCGATTTCAGTAAAGAAATCGGCTAACTCACCACCACCAGTGGAAATAAAATCCCCTACACGGTCCCGTGTGTCCTTAAAGATATCGCTTAACTTATCCATCTCGATACCCATGGCACGAGCACCAACAGCCCATTCCTGAAACTCGGTTGTATTGGTACCTGATAGATAGGCTAATCTTTCAATTTCTGCCGCTGTATTGGCTGTCTGTACTGCAAGGGCTGCGATAGCACCGATCGTTAGCGAGCTGCCAATTGTTCCAACTATAGTGCCTGCCATACCAGCAAAGCCCAGTTTTACCTCTTGAGCTAACTTAGTGATTCCTGTCTTCATCTGATTAAGCTTTGGCGTTTGACTTTCAGCAGCCTCACCAACTTTTGTTACACCCTTAGATGCTATATCACCGCTAGACTCTAAGTTTTTTAGTTCTTTATTTAACTCTTGCGCAACTTTTTTGGAATTTCTTGAGTCAATTTCAACCAC
>NZ_DJDC01000131.1:24701-32228 GCF_002430855.1 Acinetobacter sp. UBA5934
TTTGATTTATTGGGGGGCTTATTCCCAATCTAAATTTTCAATATTAAATATAAATTGGCGCTTCCCTTCTTGGTAAAACGGCAATTCAATAATTAATTTTTTCGATTTTTTTATCTGCTGGATAATCTTCTCTTCTGTTTTGTCATAAGCTACAAATAAAACATCTGATTTATGATCATCTGTGCCAACCATAGTTATTTGCTGCACCGACCCATCATCAAATTTAAAAGCCGCCTCGCAATCTTGGATACCACAAATAAACTGCCCTTTGTCTATTGCAACAATAATATCTTGACCTTCATTATTTTTTCGCAAGGTCAAACCCAAGTGCGAACCCCCATTATAGGGAAATTCGAAATCTATAGAGTTAGTGCTTAGGGTTGTTGCGTGTTGTGATTTAGTCCCACGCATTTCATCTGTTGATGTGCCGTATTCCCAATTCGGAGTAACAGCTGGCTCAGCGGCTATTGCGGCTTGTTCATTTGGTCTCTCTTGATTGTCCGAACTGCAAGCAGCAAGCAAAAGAATAGCACTTAATATAAATAATTTTTTCATACCCCACCCCAAATTTCTAATTTAGAACAAGATACTAATTCCAGAATGAAAAAACCATCCCGAAGGATGGTTGTTTTTACTTAATCATCAAGACTATCGCCACAATGACCAAGATAGCTGTTAGCAGATAGCAATTGGTTCGCCACATCAGAATGGTTTTAGTACCTCGCTTTATTAAAGCATCGTACTCCCGCATTTTATCCATTGCGTGAGCCATCGCTGCATCACCTCTTTGCAGGAGAGTGATCATTTCTAATTTATCCTGCTCCAAGATTCGTCTTTCTTTGGCATGCAGGAGAATCATTTCATGATCCGCTAGAATTCGATATTTAATGTCCTCCAGCAGCTCATCACGGCTCATGCTTAGAATATCTTCGCTCAACTCAAAATCTAGATCATTCATGCTGTGCCGCCTTGATCTTTAGCTAGTTTTGCCAGACCTTTAGGCGTAATGCGTACCTGCTCAGTAATTTTGGTTGTACCATCACCTCGCGTCACCTCAGTTATCTTATGTTCCAGATAACCAGCTTGCACTTTGTCTTGATAACCCAGCCAATGAGAGTTACCTGCTCGCTTGTAAATCCATTTACCAGATGAAAGCTTGGCAATTAGATCTTTCGGGCGCATTTGCAGAGCTTTGGCCGCATCAGTTAGACATAAACTTCCATCAGCTTTGGCAATGCGATCATAGGCTTCTACTGAAGGCTTCATTTCCTGAACTTCTTCCTCTAAACCAACAATCCTTTCGGAGTAACCTAGAAGCAAATCTCTCAAAATGCGCGGATCGGCTAAAGACTTCATGGGATCAAAGTTTTGGATAAGCTCTTTGGCTTTGAAGTAGCCTTTGATTAATTGCTTCTGAACTTTCCAAGCCAAGTCATCAGTAAATGACTTAACTAGCATCAAGTAACCTGATTCAGTTAAAAGCTTTACATCACCATGACTTTTATCCGAGATAGAGCATATTTTGTGCGTCCGAATTTCGGACGAGCTAACCTCGAAATAATCTTCACCATCAACAAAATGCTCCTTATTATCGTTGAAACGTTTTCGAGCTGTGCCTTCTGGACGACCATGAACTTCATCAACCATTGCGAAAGTTACAACACGCTGACCTTGGTACTCAACAATATCCAAAACCTTATCAGCAACAGTCACACTGTTATTTAATTTTGCATTCATGCTACTGACTCCTGTGTTAATAACTTTGCCGCCTTTGGTGAATGTTGCTCAAAGTAAGCAACCTCTTCACAACACTCATCGACCCATTTATTTAAATGATCCCAAGTGATTGAAGCCAAGGTGTAAGCAGTGGTGTGCTTTTCAGACTTCTCCATGATTAGTGTGACAAGCGTCTGTAGGTCACTAAAGCCATTTTCAGCATTGTTAATAAAATCAACAAAGCGCTCTAGTTGGTGCTGACTGATCTGAACTTGATTCGCTTCAGTGATATGAGTTATATTTGACATGTTGATATTCCTTTGTTAACAACACGAAAGCTCCGGATCCGCCAAGATTGAGGGGCTTTTTTGTTGTCTGTAGTTTTCATGCTTTCGCTTCGTTTTGGTTTTCTCGCTTTTCTAACCATTCTTCAATGATCATATTTAGCTGAGCTGTGATAGTTCTGCGGTCTTTCTGAGTTTCCTCTTTAAATCGCTCTAAAGTTTTTTCAGGTATACGCACGTTTACCTGTGGATCTTGCCTTGCCATTTGGTTCTCCTTATAGCACATGATGTAACTCAACATCACAATCACATTAAAGCAGGTGCTTTATTTAGTGTCAACAAATTTTTGACTATTTATTTATAGCACTCTATAGTTTGTTCAAATGAACATAATGGTCAAATGAACAAATGGCACGTACAGACCCTCAAGTTAACTTTCGCATCCCCGCAGAACTTAAAGACAAATTAGACAATGCAGCCAAAGAGAATGGCAGAACTATCACCGCTGAACTAATCCTGCGCCTTGAAATGACTTTCGATCAGGATGATCAGGTAAGTGAATTGGTGGAACGCATTAACAAGCTTGAGGATGATATTCATGGGTTAAATGAAGACAATCGGGAGCTAGGTTATCGTGTTGATCGCATTGAATCTGGAATGAGATAATCCATACCCATCAAAAAAAGCACCCTAGGGTGCTTTTTTCAATCTGAACTAAATTATTTAATTACAGAATCTTCGATATTTTTAGGTAAATTAAGACTGACTTTGAAATTTCCAATTTTATTCTCATCTCCCCAATCACCATATATTAGCGCCTTGACTTCTATCGCTGCATCTTCTGATAGGTTTTCATTTTTTAATAATTTTAGAAATTTCACTGCATCATCGTCGCTTAAATACCCTATTTGAATATCATTCACAAGCACCATAACTGCATGTATATATTCCCTATTAGTGAAGTCCTTAACCAAAAGCGCAGTAACTACCTTGCTTACTGAATTTTCAAGCTTTGGACCTACTATTTCAACCAATGGCTCTTGGTGCTCTTTTTCACCAATAACTCTATGATTAAATTTATCTTTTGAAACTTTTTTAATTTCTCCACCCAATTTAAACTTAGTATGCGCACCTACCATAACAAAAGCTGTGACTACTATGATTATTACTATTAAAAAGGTCAGTCCCATAACCACTACTCTTTTATTTGTGCGATTTGAACTTATAAATTTAACATAGAAAAAAAGTGATTTTTTAGCCTCTAAGGAAGCCTCTTAAGGTATTTGTGTTTCTATATACTTTATTCTTATTTGGACACATTATAATTAACCAATTTAAAAGAAATTTAACCAAAAAATTCACTAGATAATAGCGCTTACATAAACTTGTAGGGCTCTAACCAAAAGCTTCATCATTTTACATACTCAGACATAGCTAATACTCATTAGGCTAATTTCCCCTCTACACTGAATTTAAGTCTTAGAAACGTAGAGGAAATTCAAATGAAAAAGTATTCGCAAGTTCTATTACTAACATTATTCGGATTCACTGGTACTGCAGCCATCGCAGCCGAATCTATTCCACCAGAAGCCACTGCTGCAGCTGAAGCTCAGCAAGCTGCAAATGAATATCAACATGAACAAGAACAGAAGACCAATAGCTCACATGAATGAACTAAAGCCCTCACTTGAGGGTTTTTTTAGCTAAAACCATTTTTTAGAGCGGTTTTATCTATCAGGGAAGATATTTTTTATATTTACGTGGTGTATCTCGGGAAATTCGAACACCTTGTTGCATTCTTAGTAATAAATCTGAATTTACTGGATCGGCTGGCCTCCAAGGGCCGTGATTTACACATCTACGTACATGCTCAAAATCTTCTATCTCTAATTTTTGATAATAAACATAGCTATCGTGAATGATAAATGGATGCTCACCCTCACGAACTATGCAAGTACCATCAAAATACTTTCCTTCATGTAAGGTTGTGATATTAACCTTAACAATGCATAGGCGATTTCCAAAACCTAGGTCAGGAAAGTGATTAGGGTCAAATAAAACCACATTTAAATGATCTTTTAAGCCGTCAGGGCGAAAAAACGCATCGCCAACCTTCCCTTCCCAATCCATTGGTTCAAATCACCCTAGCAGCATATTCTTGAATTTGATTGATTGATGCGGATTTCTGCCTCCATATCCTCAAGAATATGTTTCTGAAGTCCTTCATCAAAATTTAACGCTTTAAATAGAGTATCATAATGAATTGGAAAGCTACTAGCTCCAGGATCATTCCATTCTGGACAATGAGCATGAGTCCAATCAACTAACTGCCAACGCGTGAGATGACCAAACTCTTGCCAAACTTCATTCAATAAAGATATATCATTATCACTTAATTCTAATAAATCATCTTCATCTCGAATCAAGCTTTCATCTTTTAACGCAACCTCATTATCAGAACGATCTGAAATCCATTCATTCCAAAAGTCTTGATGGCGTACAGCGCCATTCATAACATTGTACGTTATAGATAAAACTGGACCATGCTTCATTGAAACAAGACTATCACCTATCAAAGGTCTATGGAACTTCCTAAAAGACTCACGTTCAGCAATATAAAGAAGTTTCATAAGTTTGAGGATTGGTAAACGACCATGAGCTTTATATAGAAAAAAAGCTGTTGCTTGGGTCAACTTTTTTTCATCAAATAAAAAAAGATTATCCATAGCTGGCAGTTCCATATGATCTGAATTTGGGATGAATATAACTCAAAGAATGATTTGTAGATTATGATTAGTATATGGTGCGGCACCTAGAGGCAACGTATTTACACTACGTTTACGATTATCGCAGAATTTATCGTACCTCAGCCTAGGCGTGGAGTATTTATACCGCGCTGCGACTACAAGGCCTATATTATTCCATATCGCATAATCGGTCAATACGCCACAGTCGCCGGAAAGTCAATATTAATGAACTAACCAGCACGTTAAATCTTGTCGCGCAGCTTCATCTATAAGCTATTTACTAGTAAGAAACCAACTCACGCTGACTTCTTACTCATCTTCTTGTAGGCCTCATCAATAAACCGATTATCCAGATCAAAGATGACTGCATTAAAGATATAACGCTCCACCGGCAACTCATACTGCTCACAATAGGCATTCAGGTCGGCAATACTCAAGGCTAGTGGTGTGCCTTGTTCATATCGGCGTGACCGAGCGATAGTATTGTAGGCTTCGATTAGAGCATTGGCTGTGTATGAATATGCAGGTGGATCAGGCAACTTAATACCCAAGGCTTCACGCTGTTTTATTTCGTGCTTGCTGAGTCCGGCGTATCTGTTGAGATAGGTGTAGAGCTCTCGGACTTTCCCAATACTTCATCTCGATAGTTATTTGCTTCGGCCTGGATCTGGTCAGCCTGTGCTTTTACAAAGGCCCAGATTGCCACGCCAATATCACCCATGTTGAAAAGCTTGGTTGTGTTTTCTGGTGAGCATTCCGGTTCAAACTCTTTGCCATTTTCAACAAAGATAACACCTTTCCATTCGGCTACCAGATGACATGCAGCAGCTTCAAGCAGTAGTTCATGATAAAGCTTGTCATCACTACCGGCAGTCGCCACATCATAACCTTTCGATAATAATTGATTCTGTGCGCGCTCAACCGCTACTCGATAAGCCTTGTAATCAGAGCCGCGAATCTTAAATTCAGCTAATACATTCCCTTCGCCATCTTTATATTCTTTCCAAAGAGCGACTTCTTTACTTTGTTGGATTGCTACTTTTAAAGCCATGTTTGATCTTCCAGAAGAAAACCGCCCGAAGGCGGTCAAGGATTAAGGTGCGATAATGCGAGTAATTTTAGGTGATACATTGATATGGTTAAAACTCACATCAAGCATAATGGTGTCTTCACCACCGCCATCTGGGTGATTGGCTTCTGACACTTCCAGCTCTGGGAACTCGAAGGCATAGCCGTTTCCCTCACCATCTTCAATAGAAAATTCTAGCGGCATGGTGTCACGCGATTTCACAAAGTCGATATAACCAGCCGCCTGGCTTGAGAAGATAAACTGACTGCTTAGCGTAATATCAACCATCTTTTCGAGATAGGTTTGCGCTGATAACTTTTGATTACCGATACAACGGATCGCTTCAAGGTTGTTGGAAATACTTAATTCAAGCGACTGCAAGCAAGATGTACCCACAATACTTTGACCATTTACAGTCAAATCACCAACATTGAGCGCAGAAACCATAACAGCTTTTGGAACTGGCACCGGGTTAACAACCGGATTTACAGTAGTACGTTCAAAGTCGGTGCCCACTAAACCAAAGGTTGCTGTGATTTTACCGGTTGTCGCAATAGACATTGATGCTTCACCAATGCGCACACCGCGGTAGATAAAGACTTGACCAATATCAGAGTGAAACTTCACAAAGGTAAATGTTTTGCGTACATCACCACCAAACTGAAGAACATCACCTACCCATTCATTCATAGCCACAGCTGACCAGAAGTCATCAAACAAGCCAACAGATAATTCAACTTCAAGCGATCCGGTAATTTCTGCTTCAGTCGCCATACCACCTTGACGGAAGCGAGTATCTGAAACACTGGCTGAGGTTTCTGTAGTTACTGATTCTGATAATCCATCACTCACTCGACGAACTGTTTTCCAGACTGGTACGGCTGGTAATACTTCCGGTGTTTCCTCTGCTGCATAGTAGAGGCGAATTTTTGCACCACTCGACATGGCTTAATACTCCTAATTTTTAGGCATAAAAAAACCACCTTTCGGTGGCGATAAATAAATTCTGTTTTAGTTAATTCGATAACTTACGTTTACGTTGTATTGATAAAAACTCATGGATGAAGGGTCGTCAATCGCTGATGAATGCCCTGCATCCAAAATATCAGCCTGAAGTATCTCCAAACCACCAACCTTATAGAATTGCATATGCTCTGCCCATTTATCGGCGAGCTTGGATAATTCCAGCGTTCCAGAGTGAAGTGGTGCAAATAACTGGATAAACACAATACCGGGTGTGCGAGTACATGGCTGATCACCAATACTTGCAATAAAAGTTCCGGCATTCTTTACTGTAACTTTCGCCCAGATCTGTCCAGCCGGGGGTTCATATGGTTTGCCGCCAACCTGAGGATTATTCGCCAATTGAATATTCGCTTTAGGCATGCCAGTGAATGTACCAACACGCGCAAGAATCGCTTGTAAGGCTTGAGTATTGGTCATCATCTGTATTTCTCACAAACGTATCGGAATGAAAGTGCGTAGACACCATTAGGTGCCTGTTGACTGTGACCATTTTCTAAAGCTAGGCCATAAGGGCTTAATGTCTGGATGTAAATAAGGCCACCTATTTTTGCTGTAGATGCTATTTGCAGTCCTTCACGTAGCGTTTCATTGCCTGATAGGTCATAACCTTTCTCATAAGCGTTCTGCGGGCTATCAAGCGTGACTTTGTGTGATGCCCTAAATTCACAATCCATGACAGGTGAGC
>NZ_DJDC01000002.1:0-9277 GCF_002430855.1 Acinetobacter sp. UBA5934
AATGATTATGATATTGACTATAAAGATCCGACCTGGATTCTGCTCGGTTTACTCGAAGCCAAACTGGATGAGCTTGCGGATATTCTGGAAGATATCCACAAAGACCTGGAAAAATACTCCACAGAAGTGCTGAACAACCGCCATCGTGAACAGATTCTCGATCTGGATGACATGATTACCCGGCTGGCACAATTAGAAGACATGCTTGGAAAAGCACAGTTGTGTTTAATCGATTTGCGTCGTGTCCTGACTTTCCTTTCTCGTCCACGTGCATTAGGCAGTCATATTTACGATGCCGATATTCGAGAACTGAGTGAAGATGTTCGGTCTTTAGTAGAACATGATGCGTTCTTATTCCAGAAGGTTCGATTCTTGCTGGATACCACCTCCGGATTCATTAATACCGAACAGAACGATACCATCCGTCGATTCTCGATTCTGCCAAGCATGCTTGCGCCACCGATGCTGGTGGCCAGTGTCTATGGTATGAATACCGATGTATTACCTTTCGCCAAAGGCGCGACCAGTTTTATTTTGGTCAGTATTATTTTGCTCGCCTTCTTGATTGGACCACTGGCCTATTTCCGCTGGAAGAAATGGATTTGAGCAAACTTTGAAGCACTGCTTCAAAGCGAAGTGCAAGAAACGCTCCGGATTTGATAAATACCTATTTGCAGACAATAAAAAAGCACCTTACGGTGCTTTTTTATGTGTTCAGGCAATCAATTGCAGATCATCTTGCAAATGACAGGCCTGAATGATTTTCATCATTTTCTCAGGAACCGCTTTAAATTGCAGGCCTTGAGCTTTCGGTGTCTGGCGTAACCAGCGCACCAAGACTGCCAAAGCCAAGGTACTGCCTTGTTCCAGCTGTGCCAGATTGACCACCACGGGAAACTGATTCTGAGATTGAATCAGTTTCAAACCTTGCTGGTAATAGGCCTCTGCATTGGCATAATCTATTTTTCCAGAAACCTGCAATTCCTGATCAATGAATTGAATCACGACACCATCCTGCTCAGTTATTTTTTATCTACAGATGCATCTGGCTCAAAGTTCGCAATGGCTTTATCGATATTGCCACCATTACGTTTTACCGTTGCAGCAAACTGATTACGGAACTGTAACCCTAAATCAATGCCAGAGACATTGATATTGCGTACTTTCCATTGATTGCCTTTATCCACCAACTGGAAAGAGACTGGAATCTTTTCACCTTTATTGTTGAAATCAATCGTGACTACAGGATTTTTGCTATTGGTTTCTTTATATGGACGCAGGCTATAACTCTGGTTGGTATATTTAGCAAAAGCTGTACCGTAATTTTCGATTAAAGTTTCACGGAAATTACGTTCAAACTGCGCACGCTGAGCAGCAGTACTGTACTGATTGGTTGCATAAGTTCCCATCACCAGACGAGTAAAGGCTTGCGAATCAATATAAGGGTCAAGGTTTTGACGCACAATGGCTTTCACCGCAGCCGGGTTGTTTTGCAATTTTGAATTATCTGCTTTTAAACGGCTAATCAGACCATCCGCCACTTTTTTTACAAAAGCTGGAGGCGTTTCAGTTGGTTGTGCAAATGCAGTACTCGCCATCATTGTTGATAAAACACTTATGCCAAGTGTATGTTTAAGTAAGGTATTCATTAAATTCTCCTCAAAATTATTCAACAAATGAAGGTTGTGCATCTTCTGTTGATTCAGTTGATGTTTTTTCTTCCGCCGCTTTAGCTGATGACTTGCCCGCACCGCCAGTAATAAATTTACTAATCAGATCTTCAAGATCCATGGTGCCTTGGGTATTAGGAATGCTTTCACCACGTTTGATATAGTTCAGGCCACCACCTGGCACCACTTTCAAATATTTTTCACCCAATAAACCATTGGTCGCAACCATAATGTAAGCATCTTCATCGATACTGGTGATGGAGTTCATGTTATCAGCAAGTTGCTTTTCCATTTCTTTTTGTTTAGCAGGATCTGCTTCGCTGTATTCTGTGCTATAGCGCAACTCTTCCAGCGCATTGGCTTTCACCTTTTTCAGCTGCTCTGTATTGAAAGAAGTTAACTTGCCATCCAAGTCAAAATGTACCGTTGCCAAGCGTGATACCGGATCAAGGGTAATATCGGTAACACGACCGATGGTAACACCACTCATGGTCACTTTAGCGCGCGGTTTCAGGCCGTTCACGTTATCAAAACTTGCTGTCATGTTATAGCTGTCTCGCAGGTTCGTTCCCACCAGACCGCTCACTTTCATGGCCAGGAAAAATAATGCTACCCCAAAGATAATGACAAAAATGCCTACGGCCAGCTCACTAGTACGTGATTTCATTAAACACCTCCGAACATGACCGCAGTCAACACGAAATCAAAACCTAAAACACATAGCGACGAATACACCACGGTACGTGTTGTAGATGTTGCAATCCCTTCTGATGTAGGCACACAAGCATAACCCTGATATACCGCAATCCATGTGCAAATTAATGCAAAAACAAAACTCTTGATAATGGTGCCATTAAAGATGTCTTTATAGAATTGCACACTGCTTTGCATGCCACTCCAGTAAGAACCTTCATCCACACCCAGGAAATCAACCCCGACCATTTTACCGCCCAAAATACCAATGGCCGCAAAAACCACGGTAAGCATTGGCAAACTGACAATACCGGCCCATAAACGAGGCGAAACAATGCGCTTGAGCGGATCAACCCCAATCATTTCCATACTGGAAAGCTGCTCTGTCGCTTTCATTAGACCAATTTCGGCGGTCAATGCAGAACCGGCACGCCCGGCAAATAACAGCGCTGCAACCACAGGAGCCAATTCACGCAATAAAGTCAGCGAAACCATGGTTCCCAACATCGCTTCAGAGCCGACATTGACCAAAATGGAATAACCTTGCAGGCCCAACACCAAACCAATAAATAAACCAGAAACCGAGATGATTAATAATGACATCACTCCGACACGATAGATTTGGTAAATAAAGCGCTGAAAACCACCTTTAGATGGCATCGAAAATAGAATTTGCAGCAACATCTGGGTTGCTACACCTATACCACGTACACGTTCAATAACGCGTCTACCTAATAAGGCAATGGCATTCATGAACGCACCTCATCACTTAAATAAGCTTGATGGCTAAACTGATAGTCAACCGGACCTTCAAGTGCGCCGGTCAGAAATTGACGGACAAAAGGCGAAGCATGCTGTTTAAGTTCAGCCGGTGTACCCTCGCCCTGAACTTTGCCTTCAGCCACGACATAAATGTAGTCCGCAATCGATAATGTTTCCGCAACATCATGTGAGACAATAATCGTAGTTAAATCCAAAGCTTCACGCAGGGAACGGATTAAACGGGTTAATACCCCCATCACAATCGGGTCCTGACCTGCAAATGGCTCGTCATACATAATCAGTTCCGGATCCAGTGCAATTGCACGAGCCAAAGCCACACGACGGTTCATACCGCCGGACAATTCTGTAGGCATCAACTGTTCAGCCCCACGTAAACCCACCGATTCTAGCTTTAATGCCACAATTTCAGCAATCAGGTGTTCCGGTAATTGGGTATGCGCACGAAGTGGAAACGCCACATTTTCATAGGTGGTCATATCGGTAAACAAAGCACCACTTTGAAATAGCATGCCCATACGTGCTCGTGCGGCAAACAGCTCAGCACGTGACATGCGCGCAATATCTTTGCCATCCAGCAAAACCTGGCCTTGATCTGGAATAAGCTGCCCGCCAATCAGGCGCAGCAAAGTAGTTTTGCCTGTGCCGGAAGGTCCCATAATGGCAGTGATTTGACCACGACGAATGGTTAAATTGACATTGTCATAAATGATACGTTCCCCTCGTTTAAAGCTCAGATTTTTAATCTCGATCAGGGATTGAGATTTCGGGGATACTGGATTATTCATAGCTGAGCGTTTTCCTACATTTTTTCAGCATGCATACTATAAAGGATTCAGGTTTAAAATGTTACCTTTAGAGAAAAAGCAACCGCTTTACCATAATTTTTAATTTTTTAATTTTCGTGCAATTATTTTAACAAACAGGATACTGTATTACAGAAAAGAATTATAAATATAGTACGCAATATTGCCGAGTAATAAAATCAAACCAATATAAGGCATAATCACCTCTTGATTAAAATTCCAGACATAATGATGAGATTCATTATTCATACTTAACAGAATTAAAATAAAATATGACTTAGTATACATTTTTATTCGATAAGATCAAAGATTAATCCCATAAAAAAACCGGTGTTTCCACCGGTTTTTTACTATCCAAATCTAACGTTATTAGTCGTTAAATTTACGACGTGGGCGATCTTCACCAAAACTGCGTTTAGGACGATCTTCACCAAAAGTACGCTTAGGACGGTCATCACCAAACGAACGCTGTGGACGATCACCAAAGCTACGTTGTGGACGGTCACCATTGAATTCGCGACGTGGACGATCACCACCTTCACGAGCTGGTTTATAGTCTACGCGGTTACCACGGTTGTCATCATTCGAACGTGGTTTGTCACCAAACGAACGTTGTGGACGATCACCGAAACCACCTTCACGACGTGGCGCTGGACGGTCACCAAAATCACGTTTTGGACGATCATCAAAAGAACGTTGTGGACGATCACCGAAACCGCCTTCGCGACGTGGCGCTGGACGATCACCAAAATCACGCTTTGGACGATCATCGAAAGAACGTTGTGGACGATCACCAAAACCGCCTTCACGACGTTGTGGACGATCACCGAAATCACGACGTGGACGATCTTCACCACCGAACGCAGGACGTTCACCACGTGGTTTGTCATCATAGCTGCGACGTGGACGATCATCACCGCCTTCACGACGTTTGAAGTTGCTTTCGCCTTCAAAACGACGACCGCCGCCGAAACCACCACGACCGCCATCACGACGACCACCGTCACGACCACGACCACGACCAGCGCCATCACGGCTACCGCGTGCAGGAGGTGGAGATGGCTCAAGACCTTCAATTTCAGAAACGTTTAAACGCGCTTCCAAGAAGTCCTCTAAAGCACGGATCTTGCCGCGTTCACGGTAAGTTGCAAGGGTAATTGCTTTACCTGTACGACCAGCACGACCTGTACGACCAATACGGTGTACATAATCTTCGTTCTTCATTGGAAGACCAAAGTTGATTACGTGAGAAATTGTTGGTACGTCAAGACCACGCGCTGCAACGTCAGTTGCAACCAGAATCTTAGCGCGACCTTCACGGATGCTACGTAAACGACGGTTACGAACCGTTTGTGGCATAGCACCATGAAGTGCTACAACTGATAAACCTGCTTCAGCAAGTTCTTCAGCCAACATATCTGTGTCTTCTTGAGTTGACGCAAATACCACTGCTTGATCAACGTCTTCTTCGTTTAACCAGTGAGTCAATAATTTTTTCTTGTGTTCAAAGCCATCAGTCCAGTGCAAAGTCTGAGTGATGTCAGTGTTAGTTGAATGACCAGTTTCGATCGAAATACGCATTGGATCATTCATCATGCGTTCAGCAAGCGTAATGATACGCGGTGCAAAAGTCGCAGAGAACATAAGTGTTTGCTTACGGTTTGCAGCCAAATCACCAATTGCTTCTAAATCTTCAGAGAAACCTAGGTCAAGCATACGGTCAGCTTCATCGACAATTAACGAATCAACTTTATCCAATTTAATTTGACGACGGTTCACCAAGTCAAGTAAACGACCTGGAGTCGCAACAACAACTTGCGCACCTTTTAACTGCTGGATTTGTTTACCAAAAGGCATACCGCCCATGATCGCAGCAACGCGTACACCTTTCATATGACGAACCAATGCAATCGCATCTTGACATACTTGTTGTGCTAGCTCACGAGTAGGAGAAATCACTAAAATAGAAGGTTGAGTCACTGCTTTCATACGTTCTTTGAACGGTACGAAAGTTTCTTGATTTGCAAGGGCATTCAATGTTGGAAGCAAGAATGCAGCAGTTTTACCAGAACCAGTTTGGCTTGATACTAAAAGGTCTTTGCCTTCAAGTGCAGCTGGAATCGCTTGTTCTTGTACAGGAGTTGGCGTAGTAAAACCTAAACCTTCAAGAGCCTGTGTTAATGACTCATCGAGGGAAAAATCAGCAAAAGTTTTGCTCATAGAGAGTATTCACCCTGAAATGGGTGCTCCATTTAATAAATTACAATATGGACATCGGCAAAAAGCGGCACAGCAATTAGAGCTGAAAAAATAAGGATTCAGCAGCGATCCGAATAACGACGATGTGGATATAACGCACGTATATGATTACGGCCGCAAACCTGAAGGAATCGCTTAAGCGATTGGGGCGCGAAGGATATGTCCTCTCTATGGACAGGACGCGCATACAATGATTAGAAGATAATGTTCAGGTAAAGAACGGAAATTTAAGTGCGTGGCGGCATAATAACAGAATGGTTTAAAAAAGTAATCATTTTTTTCGATCAAATTACGCTTAAATACGGTTTTTTTCAGTAACAGCCTATTTTACAACTCAATTTTGTTTAATTTTCAAACAATCAATATTGTAACCCTTTTATGCCAAAGAAAATGCATGCAAATATGCGCCCACCGGTATTTTTAGTAAATTACGAATTTAATTCAAAAATAAAAAAAGCCCTCGCAAGGAGAGCTTTTTTTGTCATATCACTCGATTTAATCGATCTTACTTCGCTGCGTCACCCCAAGCTGGAACAACAGCTTGCATTAAAGGTTTGAGCATTTTCATAGAGCAAGCAAGTACTTGACCATTTTCCATAGAATCGGTACCACCACGTGCATCCACTACAGTACCACCCGCTTCTTTCACGATGAGCTCACCAGCTGCAATATCCCAAGGCTTCAAACCAAGTTCAAAATAACCGTCCAGACGACCGGCAGCCACATAAGCCAAGTCTAATGCAGCAGAACCTGCACGACGGTATTGCGCGCCAGCTTCAGTCACGTTTAATAATGAATCGAAATGGTTTTTTGCATAAGAAATCACTTCACCATTACGTTTGGCACGGTAAGCATGACCTACGGCAAGGAAAGTATTTTGCAGGCTGTCTTTAACATTTACGCGAATACGGCGTTGGTTCAACATTGCACCGCGACCACGACTTGCAGAGAATAACTCGTCTTTCACAGGGTCATAAATAACACCGTGTTGAGTCACACCTTTATGCTGAACAGCAATAGAAATACAGAAATGCGGGAAGCCGTTAATGAAGTTTAAAGTCCCATCCAGCGGGTCGATCACCCAACACCAGTCAGCGTCGTGACCTTTACCTTCTTGCAGACCAAACTCTTCACCAAGGAAGCTGTGGTTTTTATAGCTTTTACGTAGAGTATCGATAGTCAACTGTTCCAAATAACGGTCTACACGCGTTACCGGACCATCAATCCCTTTTTCTTCGACTTGTAGATCGAGTTTATGACGATTTTGATGCGCTTTTAAAAGCTCTTGACCAACTAATTGAGCCGCACGCGCAGCCATAACCACCATAGGTTCCATTGAACACCCACTACAAATTTGAAGATACTGATAAAGAATAATGCATAAAAGCCCTCATATTTTAGCAAATATGAGGGCTTTTAGGGAAAAAATGTTTCTAAAATTTTTAAACTGATCAGGACACTGATTGCACAAGCTTTAACCAGGACAATTCAACTGATTTTTCAATGCCTTTGGCATCTAGCCCGGCCTGTTGCAACATTTGTGCATGTGATGCCTGAGGCATAAACACATCCGCCAGACCCAAATTCAAGATCGGTTTAACAATTTGTGCCAGCGCTAAATACTCGTTTACCGCACTGCCTGCCCCCGCCATTACCGCATGTTCTTCAACAGTGACAAATAAACTGGTGGTCGCTGCAAGTTGTTCAATGATCTGCTCATCCAGCGGTTTGACAAAGCGCATATTCACGACACGCACGCCCACATCATGGGCTATTGCGAGTGCCTGTGCTGCTTCAATTGCAGCAGTAACACGGCTACCGAATGCCAGAATGCTGATCTGTTCATCCTGATGTTCATTAAAACTGGCTACAATTTCTGCCTTACCAATCTCCAAAGCCGATAATTGCTGCTCAATTTCAACACCGATACCATTACCACGTGGATAACGCACCGCCGCAGGACCATTGTATAAATAAGCGGTATGCAACATCTGACGACATTCATTTTCGTCTTTAGGCGCCATAATCACCATATTCGGTACAGTACGCATAAAGGCGTAGTCATAGGCACCGGCATGGGTCGGGCCATCTTCACCCACTAGCCCTGCACGATCAATACCAAAAGTAACATCCAGATTTTGTAAAGCCACGTCATGAATCAGCTGGTCATAACCGCGTTGCAGGAAGGTCGAATAAATCGCGACGACCGGTTTTAATCCTTCACAAGCCATCCCGGCGGCTAATGTCACGGCATGCTGTTCGGCAATTGCCACATCAAAGAAACGTTCCGGGAACTGTTTGGCAAACTGCACCATGCCCGAACCTTCGCACATGGCCGGAGTAATCGCCAGCAAGCGTTCATCTTGTGCAGCTTCATCACAGAGCCATTGCCCAAAGACATCGGAATATTTCGGCGCTGCACTCACGGTTGATACGGAATTTATTTTACTAATCGCATGATATTTAATTTGATCTGCTTCCGCTGGCGCAAAGCCTTTGCCTTTCTTGGTATAGATATGAATCAGGCGGGGGCCTTTACGCTTTTTCAGCGCATTAAAGACATGCACCAGCTGTTTAACATCGTGACCGTCATAAGGACCAAAATAGTCAAAGCCAATGGCTTTAAACAGGTTGTCTGCTGCATCGGTTGCTGCACTGTGCAAACGCGAGTTATATAGCCACTCCGGATGCGGCTGTACATAAGCCTCTCCCTCTTCCGTCACGTTGATAAATTCGCCACGCTCCCAAATTGCGGCTAAATGCTTAGCAAAACCACCAGTACTGCAAGAAATCGACATATCATTATCGTTCAGCACCACCATCAGATCAGCCTGATGTGCTACCGCATCATTCATGGCTTCAAAGGCCATACCCGCGGTCATGGCACCATCACCAATAATTGACACTACTTCACATGGGTCTTTCTGGTAACGGCGTGCCAGCGACATGCCTAGTCCGGCAGAAATTGCCGTAGACGAGTGCCCTACCCCAAAAGTATCACATTAAGATTCTTCATGTGCCGGAAAGGCAGCCCAGCCCTCTTTGGCACGAATGCTGGTCAACTGTTCA
>NZ_DJDC01000062.1:0-2123 GCF_002430855.1 Acinetobacter sp. UBA5934
CAACTTTTTTCAAAGTAGGCTTTTTAAGTAAACATATTTCATTTTTTACTTAAAAAGCCTACTTTGAAAAAAGTTGGCTTTTGAAAATTTTCATGATTCTTTATATTCCGCACTTAATATTTAATTATTGTTCCACGTTTTAAATTAGACAAAGTGAACAAAAAAGCCCTATTTCCCCAAAATCATTTCTAGTACAAACTTGGAACCAATAAAACCCACTGCCAGTAAGAAGAAACCAATCAAGGTAAAGCGAATGGCTTTTTGACCACGCCAGCCAAACTGGTAATGACCAATCAGTAGCGAGCCATAAACAAACCAGGAAATAATACTAAACGCCGTTTTATGCGCTAAGTGCTGAGCAAAGAAATTTTCAATGGTAAAGAAGCCAAAAACAAGTGCTAAAGTCAGCAAGATAAAACCGGTAATGATTAAATCAAACAGCAACGATTCCATAGCCTGAAACGAAGGCAATAAATTGACCCACAGTCTTTTTGTTTTATTCTTTAATTCACGGTTCTGAAACCACAAAATCACGGCTTGAATGGTGGCCATCAACAAAACCGCATAGGCAGATAAAGACAAAATAATGTGAATGTCTAAACCCAAAGAATGCTGTTCAATCACCTGATTGGGTTTACTTAAGGCAAAACCTAAAATCAGGCCGATAGCGGCAACCGGTATGCCAAGTAAATTCAATGCCAAAATTGGGCGGAAGGTACTAAACAGTAAGCTCAGAAACAACATCAAGCCTGAAGTAAATGACATCAGCACAAAAACATCATAATTGATGCCGGAAGGTGTCAGCATATCATTACACAGCACACCGCCATGCAACAATAGTCCTAAACCGAGTACAAGTCCTAAGAACCAATGGTTGGGATCACGTTTTGACATTAAGTGGATAAACAGATACCAGAAAGATGTGGTATAAGCGATTAATGCTAAGATCGTGTAAACCAAGGGCAGGCTAATCATGTCAAACCTTTTTCAGGATGATGAATATTCATTTATATAAATTCGATGCGAACTACAGTATCCTATAGCATCTTATGCATAAATTTTCTATTTTAAGAAACAATTTTTTGCTCATGGCTATTTTAAGCGGATTTTGCAATGTTTGATACCTTAACAGAACGACTCACGCAGAGTTTAAGAAATGTTACTGGCTCAGGGCAGCTAACCGAAGACAATATTAAAGATACGTTACGTGAAGTGCGTATGGCACTTCTTGAAGCCGATGTGGCGTTACCTGTAACTCGTGAGTTCATCGCGAAAGTTAAGGAAGAGGCATTGGGCCAAGAAGTGATGACTCAGTTATCACCGGGCCAGGCGTTCGTCAAAATTGTACATGACGAACTGACCAAAATGATGGGTGAGGCCAATGAAAGCCTTGACCTTGCAGCCAAACCCCCTGTGGTTGTACTGCTTGCAGGTTTGCAAGGTGCCGGTAAAACCACCACGGCGGCAAAACTTGCACGCTTCTTGCAAGAACGTCAAAAGAAAAAAGTGGCGATGGTGTCTGCCGACGTATACCGTCCAGCAGCAATCAAACAGCTTCAGACTGTTGCAGGTGAAGTTGGCGCGATCTTCTTTGAATCGAATGCCAATGAAAAACCAATTGATATTGCTAACCGTGCCATTGAACAGGCAAAAATCCAGTTTGCTGATGTTTTAATTGTCGATACTGCAGGTCGTTTACATGTCGATGATGACATGATGGACGAGATTAAAGAGCTGCATGCTGCAATTAAGCCAACTGAAACCCTGTTCGTAGTCGATGCAATGACCGGTCAGGATGCGGCGAATACAGCCAAAGCCTTTAATGATGCCTTACCGTTAACCGGTGTGATCCTGACCAAAACGGATGGTGATGCACGCGGTGGTGCGGCGCTTTCAGTTCGTGCAATTACCGGCAAGCCCATCAAGTTCCTGGGTATGGGTGAAAAGCTTGATGCGCTTGAGCCATTCCATCCTGAGCGTATCGCACAGCGTATCTTGGGTATGGGTGACGTACTTTCTTTGGTCGAAGAACTAGAACGTAAAGTTGACAAAGAAAAAGCCGAAAAAATGGCGAAAAAATTGCAGAAAGGCGGTAGCTTCAACTTTGAAGATATGCTGATGCA
>NZ_DJDC01000062.1:2384-27335 GCF_002430855.1 Acinetobacter sp. UBA5934
AAGCAAGTGAAGAAAATGGAAGCGATTATCCAGTCGATGACCATTAAAGAACGCCGTAATCCGGACTTGATGAATCCAAGCCGTAAAAAACGTATTGCTGCTGGTTGTGGTATGGATGTTTCAGAAGTGAATAAGCTGATTAAACAGCATGCGCAAATGGCGAAAATGATGAAGAAATTTGCCAATCCGTCAGGTATGGCAAAAATGCTGAAATCATTGGGTGGCATGCAAAAACAGTTTGGTGGCGGCGGTATGGGACCACTGTTCGGTAACAAAGATCAGAAATAAAGATTGAGCTTTGACAATCCATCAGAAGAAGGCGCGTAATGCGCCTTTTTTATTGGGCTTGTCCTAAAAATCTTTAGACAAATGCGGTTTATTTTGTGACGAACAGGCTGGATTTTTCAATTCTAACCAGCATATCATAATTAAATAATTCTAAAAGATGACCTGATAAACAATTTGTCATAAGAAGAAAAGATATGTCGCAATTTCAGAAGAAAGTTTATATCGTTCCTGGTGATCAAGCTTCCCCCAATGATCATTGGTTTCCATGGCTGAGTCAGCAAATCCAGCATGCAGGTCATTCGGCCAGACGACTGCTATTGCCCGATCCCGACACACCCAATTTTCAGAGCTGGCAACAAGCATTAGCGCTGCAAATACCTCATCTAGACCCGAACAGTATTATTGTCGCACATGGTTTAGGTTGTCTTGCGAGCCTGCACTTTTTAACTCAGGCCCTCAGTCAAACCCAAATTAAAGGGCTGATTCTGGTAGCCGGTTTTAAGGATAAACTCACCGCATTGCCCGAACTGGACGGTTTCATCCGTCAGGCAAAATTAGACATGTCCATTTTACAAAAACAGATTGCGACCCGGTTTTTACTGTTTTCCTGCAATGATCCCTATGTGTCACCGCCTAAAGCCTTATTGCTAGGACATTATATTAATGCCCAGATGCAGGAGGTGAATCATGCGGGGCATTTTATGCGCAGTGATGGTTTCGATGAATTTAACCAGGTCTGGGATGTACTCAAACCTTTGCTGCTGCATTAATCTGGCTGGATTTATTGCAATCTTTGTGCAAGCGCTAGATTAAATTGCCGAGTGTCTACATTCGGCAATTCATTTTTATAAAAAGAGCAACAAATGAATCACTTTATTCAGACTGAGCTTATTGCACACTAGAGCGACTTAATGAAATGGAACAACAATAATGGCTCAAGTGATTGTCATACATGGCTATACGGCCAGCCCGGAAGAAAACTGGTATCCCTGGTTTCAGCAGCTTGCTGCTGAACAGCATTTTAGTTTAAAAATTTTGCGCCTCGATCCCTCAACCCATCCCAAGTTGTCAGTATGGACATCACAAATAGAACAGCAGGCGGGTGGTCTGGATGAAAACAGTATCGTGATTGCGCACAGTCTGGGGACTATTGCGGCACTGCATTATTTATCTGAACATTTAAAAAATCAGCGTATAAAACAGCTGGTGTTAATTGCCGGTTTTAATGGTCGTCTAGGACGCCTGGATGAAGTAAATCCTTTTATCGACGCTGCGCAGATTGATCTTGAATTGTTAAAACGCCAGATTGAACATCGGGTGGTGATTTATTCGGAAGGAGATGACCGTGTTCAGCCCAAATTCAGTATTGAACAGGCCAAAAGTCTGGATGCCGAACTGATTGCGGCCCAGCATCAGGGGCATTTTATTGATTCTGAAGGCTGTACTGAACTGCCGGAAGTCTGGCAGGTCATACAGCCCTATTTGATTCGACAAAATCAGGCTTCAGCCAAGGAATAAATATAACTTTGCAGACCTTTGAGCAGTAGATCGGTTTCAATGCTTGGCTGATATTCACTAAGATATTTGGCAAAAAGTGGAGCATCGCCACCGGTTAAAATCAGTTTGCCTGGATACTTGTCTAAGACCTTTTCAATGGTACTGACCAGACTGAGCAGAATGCCATGGTGAACTGCATCAATGGTATTACGACCTGGGGTCAGCTCATCGAAGGTAGCATCGGGAATTTTAATGCCTTTGGTATTTTGAATCAGGGAATCACGCTGTAAATACAGATTCGGCAGAATATAACCACCCAAGTGTTGCAAGCCATCGGTGAGGTCAATGGTCAGTGCAGTGCCACAACTGACCACACAATATTTTTGCTCTGGATTGTTGACCACAGCCAGCATTTGCAACCAGCGGTCTACACCGAACTTGCTGGTATCTTCATATGCACAGCGTAGACCCGCATATTCGGCATGCACTTTGGCAAAGCTCACCGGCACATCTAAAAACTTGAGAATTTTCTGGATGCGTTCATTGTTTTTTTTGTCCTGGACCGAAGACACTCCAACTTGATGCAGATCCAAACTTTTAAAATGCTGGATTAGACCGAGGAGCAGCTCGGCAGGAGATTGCAGATGCAGTTCCGCAGCATGTTCAATAATCTGATCATTTTCAGTGATCCAGTATTTGAGTCGGGTATTGCCGATATCCAGCCATAAATTCTTCATTGCATTTCTCTATGCAGGAGTGTCCAGATGGCGTAAACGCCCTTGATAAAATTGTTTTAAACCTTCAGCAGTTTCAATATTCACAGAGCCATCATCCTGAATGCCCAGGAAGATGCCTGAACATAGCCCTGAATGATGCTCAAATTCAACCGCCTGATTTTTAAAAGCCGCATAATGATTAAAGCGTGCAGCCAGGTTAGGGCAGTCATGATCAAACCATTCACTGGCTTGCTGAATGGCCATATACAATTCTGCAATCAGCTGAATACGGGAAATATCTTCTAATTCTAGCTCGCGCAGAGAGGTTGCATGCTGGTCAATCTGTGCTTGTGGTACAGGTTCAAGATTAATCCCGACCCCGACAATGACTTGATGCGGGGAAATCGGTTCCACCAGGATACCGCCCCATTTTCCTTGCAGACTGTACAGGTCATTCGGCCATTTGACTTGCAGCTTAAGTGCATTAAAACTCGGCATTTGCAAAATATTCAGTGCAATTTCAAGTGCAAGCCGGCCATCAATAGCTGTTCGGGTATTCAGCAATGTGCTTAAATAGATGTTGCCTTCAGGGGATACCCACTGTCGTTGACGCTGTCCACGACCTTGAGTTTGCCGGGTACTGCAAACCAGAACACTGTGCATGCCTTTACGTGCAATTTCACGTACATCATCATTGGTTGATGTGGTAACCGGTTTCAGTATCAAAACTTCAGGAAGCTGATGGGCATCATCGAGGATTTTTTGCAGCTGTCTGGTCTCTAAATCCATTTAAATCTAAGCAATCGTGGAAAGTGAATAATGGAGTTAATCATATATTTATTGATTGGTGCAATGGCTGGTTTTGCTGCTGGACTGTTTGGGGTTGGTGGCGGCCTGATTATTGTACCCATTTTATATATTGTGTTTACGCAGTTAAATTATGATGCTTCAGTGATTATGCATCTGGCTGTAGGTACTTCGTTGGCGACTATTATTGTGACCTCCATCAGTTCGGTCACGGCGCATCATAAACGCGGCGCAGTGCTTTGGGATGTATTCCGTAATCTGGCACCGGGCCTGGCATTAGGTTCATTTTTGGGTGCCGGGATTGCCGACTATATGTCGGGTCAAGGCTTGCAATTACTGATTGGATTTTTTGCCATATGGGTTGCCTATGGCATGTTTTTTGGTGCCAGCCAGCCGGTCGATCCGAATCAGCATTTACCTAAAAAAGGCATGCAAATGCTTGCAGGTGGAGGCATTGGAATTGCCTCGGCTATTTTTGGTATTGGCGGTGGCAGTCTGACTGTTCCGTATTTAAGCCGCCATGGTGTGGTGATTCAGAAAGCGGTCGCCACCTCAGCGGCGGGCGGTTTGCCGATTGCCATTGCAGGTGCTTTGGGCTTTATGTGGTTTGGCTCTAATACTGAAACTGAAATACCGCATAGCATTGGCTACGTACATATTTATGCCTTTATTGGCATTAGTATCATGAGCTTTATCACGGCGAAATTAGGGGCAAAAGTGGCACATAAGTTATCGCCAGCCATGCTGAAAAGATGTTTTGCCTGCCTATTGGCCACAGTGGGTTCATATTTTATTTATCAAGGTTTTTCGACCTTTTTTTAATTTTAAAAAAACAATATAAAAGAGATGAAAAGGTGTGCTATGGTTTTTGCATACGCACCTTGGTGTCGTTCAGCCTGCTGTTTTTGGAATCTGACAAAACAAAAAAATGAATTTTATTTTGTAATTTAAATGAAACAGTTATGATGGAGCTGGTCTCGGGAATAGATCATGGAAGGGAATAGAAAGTTTTATTCAATCCGTTCATCACAAACTGATATTGGCTTTAAAGACTGGAAAATTGTCTGACAATGTCATGTTTTTTGCAGCTAAAATCAAGTAAAAAAGAAAGTAACAATCAAGATTTATTTAAAGTTTTCATCATTGTATCTTATAAAAACAAGATAGGAACAGTATGCAAGAACAAGAAAAGGACAGCCTGTCCGAGCAAATTGCCAAGCATATTAGTGAGCAAATCATTCGCGGTGAACTGGTTGAGGGGGAACGCATTCAAGAATTGCGCATTTCCTCTGAACTGGATGTCAGCCGTGGTTCGGTACGTGAAGCATTACTGCTGCTGGAACGTACCCAGCTGATCGAAATTTATCCTCGTCGTGGTGCTATTGTTTCAGAAATGTCTGCCCAGCAGGTGCGTGCCCTGTTTGAGATGTGTGCCTTGCTCAGCGGACAGATTGTGCAGCGCATGGCAGAAACCTGGCGTACTCATGAAGCCGAAAGAATTCAGGCGTTATTGACCCAATTGCATGAAGAAACACGTCAGGGTCATACTGAAAAATTTTATGATTTAATCTTTCAGGGCTTGTCACGCCAGCATGAAATGGTCGGCAATCCTTACTTAATGAAGGTCTATCAGGAACTGTTGCCTTCACTGCGTCGTAGCTATTTTTTAACCTTAAATATCTCGCATCGCGAACTGCAGGAATCATTTGAATTGTTTAAGTTGGTGACTGATGCAGTTTTGATCCGAAAATCACAACAAGCTACTTTATTTATGGATGATTTTTGTCGACACTTGCGCAACCTTGTGTTGGAATCTCTAACACGGATGAAACAAATCGAACTTGCATGGGCAAGACGTTCACGACGTTGATCAGGACATTATGCGTTTAAGCAGCTTAAAACTTTCCGGCTTTAAATCTTTTGCCGATAGTACTACTTTACATTTCAAGGCGAATCGTACCGCTGTAGTGGGGCCAAATGGTTGTGGTAAATCAAATGTGATTGATGCCATACGTTGGGTCATGGGGGAATCCAGTGCACGCCAGCTGCGTGGCGGCAGCATGCAGGATGTGATTTTTACCGGGACAGCAAAACGTAAACCTGTTGGGTTAGCCAGCGTTGAGCTGCGTTTTGACAATACCTATGGCAAGTTGGGCGGGGCTTACAATGCCTATAACGAACTGGCGGTGCGTCGTCAGGTCAATCGTGATGGCAAGTCTGAATATTTCCTGAATGGCACCAAATGCCGTCGTCGTGATATTACCGATATTTTCTTGGGTACCGGTTTAGGTCCACGTTCTTACGCGATTATTGAACAGGGCATGATTAACCGTCTGGTCGATGCCAAACCTGAAGAAATGCGGGTGTTTATTGAAGAAGCGGCCGGCGTTTCGCGTTATCAGGCACGTCGCCGTGAAACCCTACTGCACCTAGATCATACCGCACAAAATTTATCGCGTTTAGAAGATATTGCCGCTGAGTTGAAATCTCAGTTAAAAACCCTGAAACGTCAGGCAGAAACGGCCATTCAATATAAAGAACTGGAAACCCGGATTCGCACCATCAAAGTCGAAGTATTGTCTTTTCAATGTGAGCAAAGTAGCCGCTTACAGCAAGAATATACCCTGCAAATGAACGACTTGGGTCATAACTTTAAATTGGTGCGCTCTGAACTCACCACTTTGGAACATGATCTTGGCGCGACCAGTGAATTATTTCAGCGCCTGATTCAGCAGTCCACGCCGTTGCAAAATGAATGGCAACAGGCAGAAAAGAAACTGGCTGAACTGAAAATGACGCTGGAAAAGAAACAGTCCCTATTCCAGCAGAATACGACCACTTTAAGTCAGCTGGAACAGCAAAAACTACAGACCAAAGAGCGGCTACAACTGATTGAATTGCAAATTGAAAATTTGCAGTCTCAACAGGAACAGCAGATTGAACAATTACAGCTACAAGAAAGCCAGGGACAAGACCAGAACCAAAATCTGGGTGATTTAAAAGCACAGCAGCAACAGGTGCAGCAGCAATTTGAACTGGTCAAAGCTCAGGTGGAAAAACAGCAGCAGCAAAAAATGCAGATGCTGGCGCAGAGTGAACAATTAGCTAAAAATATTGCCCGTATTGAACAGCAAAAACAGACGCTGCAACACCAAACCACACAGATTCAAAATCAGAGTCAGCTGGATGCGAGTGAACAGCTGATGCAGGCCAAGCAAGAAGCATTGAGCCAGCAGCTGCAACGTGAGCAAAGCATTGTCGATCTCCAGTTGCAGTTAGATGATTTACAAATCCAGTATCAGACTCAGCAGAGCACACTGAATCAGCTAAATGCCGAAATTCAGGTTCTACAGGCGGAACAAAAGCAGTTAAATCAGTTACTGGTTAAAGTCAGTTCACAAAGCAAGCAAGATCAAGTGCAGTTAATGCAGGTCTTGACGCTGAGTGAAGAAGCTAAAAAACATGCTGCATTGGTCGAGAAGTTTTTGGCCAAATGGTTGTCGGCACATTGGCTTGAATCTGCCAGTGATTTTACGGATAGTATTGCCCGCCAATTGACTACTCAGGTAATGACCGAGTCCATTCAGTTGTCCGGTTGTCCAAGCCTGGCCAGCTGGATTGAATCGCCGCAGTCTTCCTTGTGGCAGAATGTTGCGGTTGCCAATGACTTACAGCACGCATTGTCGTTGCAGAAGCAATTAAAAGCAGGACAGTCGCTGTTGAGCCTGGATGGTTATCACGTAGGTGCAGACTGGGTGATTGGCCTGGATTACGACGAAGTCAGTCAGGCAGGACAGGGGGCGCTGAGCCATCGGATCCGTCTGGATGAAATCGAGCAGTTACTTGTAGATAAACAGGCAGAGCACAGCCAGTTGCAGGCGCAGGTCGCAGAACTGAAAACTCAGGTGCAGACGGTAGATGAACAACTGAAAACCGATCAGCAGCTGCTACGTAAAGAAATTCAGGCGACCCAGCAAATTGAACTCAATATTACTAAAGTTCAGACGGCCGAGCAGGCCTTTGCTTTGCAAAAGCAGCAGTTAACGGACCAACTTCAACAGCTGGATACGCAGCTGGAAGAAGATGCCATGCAAAAAGATGATCTGGAAATCGATTTGCATGCCTTGAACCTGAAACTGGAGCAGGCTTTACCGAATTATAAAACCCTGCAATTTCAGCTCGAGGAGCTGACTGAGCAGCTGGAAAATACCCAGCACACCTGGCAGCAAGCGCAACAGGAGCTGGAACTGCTACGTCGTCAGGTCACGCAAACCCAGCAGCAAATTGAATTACTTGAAAAAGATGCTTCCTTCTCAAAAGCACAATATCAGCAGATTATTGCGCAAATGGAGCAAGCGAAAAAGTTTGTCGATCCGGTACAACTGGAATTGCCAGCGCTGGAATCGCAGTTCAACGAGCAGGCGCAAATTACCGAAAAGTTACAGAAAACCTGGAGCGAATGGCAGCTTGAGCTGAACAGTGTTCAAGAAAAACAGCAGCACTTGACCGAGCAGCGTCATCAACATCAGCAGCAAGATGAAAAGCTGCGCACTCAACTGGAAGAAAAACGTCTGGCTTGGCAGGCGGCCAAGTCTGACTGGCAGCACTATTCTGAACAGTTAAAAGAGATGAACAGTGAAGTGCTCACGGGGCTGAATATTGATATTGCAAGCCATCAGCAAACCCTGGAAAAAGCGCAGCAGCAGTTTGAAAAACTGGGTGCGGTAAACCTGGCGGCTTCTGAAGAATATGAAGAAGTCTCCAAGCGCTTTGAAGAACTGAACCATCAGATCCAAGATCTGGAAAAAACGGTGGAGCAGTTACAGGGTGCCATGAAGAGCATTGATCAGGAAACCCGCAAATTGTTTATGACTACCTTTGATCAGGTCAATCATGAACTGCAAGATTTATTCCCTAAAGTATTTAATGGCGGGGAAGCGAGTTTAAGCCTTGAAGATGACTGGCAATCGGGTGTAAAACTAATGGCCAGACCACCGGGAAAACGTAATAGTTCCTTAGCCTTACTCTCTGGTGGTGAAAAAGCATTAACGGCATTGGCATTGGTGTTTGCCATCTTCCGTTTAAATCCGGCACCTTTTTGTGTGCTGGATGAAGTGGATGCACCTCTGGATGATGCCAATGTGGGACGGTTTTGTAATTTAGTAAAAGAACTTTCTGAACAGGTTCAATTCATTTACATTACCCATAATAAAGTTGCAATGACAATGGCAACAGATTTGTTAGGTGTTACCATGCCAGAACCGGGCACCTCAAAATTGGTTACTGTCGATTTGGAACAGGCAAAAGAATACGGTTTAGTTGCGGAGTCATAAAATGGAAGCCACCACGATTGTTGGTATTGTTATCGCCATTATCATTATGTTATTCGGTTTGAAATTATTGTTTAAAAAACCTGCGGATGCATCACCTTCATTAGATTCGGAACTTCATGTAAATTCTGACAGCCAGCAACCGGTTATTCCTCGCCATGTTCGTGATCAATTACAAAGTGCAAAAGAAGTTGAACCAGCTGAACGTGTTGAACCGACTTTAACCGCAAAAATGGCTGAACCGGTACCCGAGTCTAAGCAGGCAGAAGCAAAAACTGAACAGGCTGAAACTACTCAGGCTGAAAAAGTAGCAGTATCCGCTCAGGCAGAGTTAAAAGCTGATGCTCCTGCTTCGGCAGAAGAGGCAAAATCGCAAGCAATCCCAGAGTCTGCACAGCAAGCGCAGCCGCTTGAAGATAAAGAAACTGCTGATTTCAATCTGAACAATATCGAAAAAGCTGAAATTTCAGACTTTGAAGATGAAAGCAGCATTCTGGATGAGCACTTGCATGAGCAACAACGCGTGGATGAAGCGAGTGCCTTATCGACTGCTGCCGAGTTTATTGCCTTAAATATTTATCCGGAACGTCGGGTACTTTCAGGGGAAAAAACCTTAAAAGTCTTGCTGAAATATGGCCTGCGTTTTGGTGAAATGGCATGTTTCCATCGTTATAGTGAAGATGGCAGCAAGTTACTCTTCTCAGTGTTGCAAATTACCGACGAAGGTGCAGCCGGTTTTGATCTGGAAACATTATCGACTGAACAGGTGAAAGGTTTGGCCTTCTTCCTGGCGTTGCCACACAGTGATGTACAAAATGCTTTCGATACCATGGACAGCATTTCACGCCTGATTGCCCGTGAAATTGACGGTACGGTGTATGATCAGAACAATCAGGAATTCACCCCACAATTACGTGAACAATGGCGTCATTTCGCGATTGATTACCGTGCAGGTCAAACGACAGAAGTTTAATTTGAAACTGGCGGACTCGATTTCTATAATAGCGGGTAGATCAAATATTTGTGAAGGGCGGAACTAGACCGCCCTTTTTTATGGTGTAGATATGACCGAAAGTTCAACTGTCGTGGCGCAAATGCGTCAATTGATTCAAATTTTAGCCAAGCATAACCATGCTTATTATGTGATGGATCAACCCAGCATTGAAGACAGTGAATATGATCAACTCTTTCACCAGCTCAAGGCGTTAGAACAGCAATATCCTGAATATGTGCAGGCCGATACGCCAACCAATAGAGTCGGCGGCAAAGCACTGTCAAAATTTGCCAGCGTGACCCATGCCGTGCCAATGTTGTCATTGGGCAATGTATTTAACCAGGAAGAGCTGTTTGCTTTTGCCCGTCGTATAGAAGAACGTTTACCGAACCAGAAGATTCAATACGATGTGGAATTGAAGTTCGATGGCCTGGCCATTTCTTTATGGTATGAACATGGCGTGCTGGTTCGTGGTGTTACGCGTGGTGATGGCGAAACCGGTGAAGATATTACCCATAATGTCAAAACCATTCGTAACTTGCCGAAAGTTTTAAGCTCTGCACATGCTCAGGTGCCGGCCTTGCTTGAAGTGCGCGGTGAAGTGCTGATTCCTAAAGCCGGTTTTGAAAAACTGAATGCCGAAAATGAGGCCAAAGGTGAAAAGACCTTTGCCAATCCGCGAAATGCAGCGGCAGGCAGTCTGCGTCAGTTGGATCCGAACATTGCTGCATCACGTCCTTTGGCCTTTTATGCCTATGGTATTGCGCAGTGTGAACCGCATCATGGTCAGACTACCATGTATGCCAGTCTGGAATGGTTAACCCAGTTTGGCTTTACCATAGGGGAAAGTCATTTTATTTGTGACAGTATTCAGGATGTGCAAAAGGCCTATGAACAAATTAATCAGCAACGTGCAGATTTAAGCGTTGAAATTGATGGGCTGGTCATCAAGGTAGATGATTTAAAACAGCAAAGACAGCTCGGATTTTTAAGTCGTGAACCGCGTTGGGCAACAGCCTACAAATTCCCGGCAGTGGCTGCATTAACCACGGTGGAAAATATTGACTGGCAAGTGGGCCGTACCGGAACTTTAACCCCGGTTGCGCGCTTAAATCCGGTAGCTGTGGGTGGGGTAACGGTATCCAACGTTACCCTGCATAATATTGGAGAAATCCACCGCCTGGATGTACGTATTGGCGATACGGTCAGCGTGTACCGTAGTGGGGACGTGATTCCGAAAGTGGAAAAAGTCTGGCCAGAATTCCGTCCAGATGATGCGGTAGAAGTTCATCTTCCTGGGAAATGTCCAGTCTGTGATTCGCCAGTAGTGATGCCGGAAGGTGAAGCGTTGGCACGCTGTTCAGGTGAGCTGTATTGCGCTGCCCAGCGAATCGAAACCATCCGTCACTTTGTTTCGCGTAAGGCCATGGATATTGAAGGTCTAGGCGACCGTTGGGTGGAGTCATTGTTGCACCTCGACTTGCTGAAAAATGTGGCAGATATTTACTGTTTGCATGAGCATCGTGAGCAGCTCTTAACCATTGATAAAATGGGTGAAAAGTCGGTTCAAAACCTGTTTGATGCGATTGAAAACAGCAAGAAAACCACCTTGGCATCCTTCATTTATGCCTTGGGGATTCGTGGGGTCGGTGAAACCACGGCACGTATGCTGGCTAACACTTTCCAGACTTTTGAAGCACTGCAAAATGCCGATATTGATGCGTTGAAAAAAACGCCGGATGTCGGAGATATTACCGCTGAATGGATTATCGATTTCTTTCAGGCACCGCATAACCTGGAAGTGGTCAACCGTTTGCTTGAAGCCGGCATTCACTGGGATGCTCCAGTCGCACCGACACGTCAGCCACTGAATGGCGAAAGCTGGGTAGTGACAGGGACTTTAAGTTCTATGGGGCGTGATGAAGCCACTCAAATGCTGCAAGCGCTGGGTGCACGTGTCAGTGGTAGCGTGTCGAGTAAAACCAAATGTGTAGTTGCTGGTGAAAAAGCCGGTTCTAAACTGGATAAGGCAGAAAAACTCGGTGTTCCTGTATTAAATGAAGAACAGTTTATTGCCTTAATGAAAGAGCATGGTCAACTTCCTGCTTAATCGATCTTAAGCATGAATAAAAAAAGACATCCTCGGATGTCTTTTTTTATGTCTTGATTGGGTTGGGATCGTCATGATGAACTGAATTCACGTACAATATCGATTTATTGACAGGTATTGAGCCTGTCTTATCAGATGATTCTGTTCTCCCGTTGATGATTGGCATACACATGGCGCAAGCAAAGAAAACTTTTCCGCAACAAAAATCGCAATTACATGCACGAAATTTGCATCGCAGTCGTTACGATTTTCCTCAGTTAATGCAGACTTGTCCGGAACTTGCACCTTTTGTTAGCCTAAATAAATATAACGATCTTTCAGTCGATTTTTCTGATCCACAGGCTGTGAAAATGCTCAATAAAGCATTGCTGAAACATTTTTATGGCATTCAATATTGGGATATTCCTCAAGATTTTCTTTGTCCGCCTATTCCGGGTAGAGCTGACTATATCCACTATTTGGCTGACTTGTTGAGTGCTAATCATAAAGGTCAGATTCCAACAGGGCATGCCGTTCAAGTGTTGGATATTGGGGTGGGAGCAAACTGTATTTATCCGATCATTGGTCATCGTAGCTATGGTTGGAAATTTGTCGGCTCAGACATTCATTCTGCATCCGTTAAAAGTGCTCAATTCATTGTGGAGGCAAATCCAAATTTGCGTAAAGGGATTCAGATTCGATTGCAGAAGAACTCAAGCAATATTTTCAAAGGTGTGATTAAACCCACAGATCGTTTTGATTTGACGATGTGTAACCCGCCATTTCATTCCTCGCAAGATGAAGCAAATGCCACAGCAACTCAAAAATTAAGAAAACTTGGCAAGCCGGTTGATCGGACGAAGGTGGTGTTAAACTTTGGTGGTCAAAAAAATGAACTCTGGTGTGACGGTGGTGAAGAACGCTTTGTCTGCCAAATGGTACAAGAGAGCATACAGTTTGCTGAGCAATGTCTTTGGTTTAGCACACTCGTTTCCAAGAAAGCCACATTGCCTGTGTTGTTAAATGCCTTGCGGAAGAGCGGAGCAGTGGATGTGAAAACCATTAAAATGACGCAGGGGCAAAAAGAAAGTCGTTTTGTCGCTTGGACTTTTTTAGATTCAAAGCAACAGCAAGCATGGAAAAATACGTATTGGAAGTCAGCTTAAGCTGATTTCTGCTGATGATGCATAAGCTTGTCGGTGCATGACGAAGTTTTGGCTTGTTTATACCAATGAACAAGCTCAATTTTGCTTATAGATAATAACCTGATGCCGATGCACTCAGCGTTTCTGATTTGATACGCATATATTTCAATGAATATATGCCACAATGATTTTGAATCTAGTTACAAAAAACCAATACATTATAAAAGTACTTTGATCTTGTTCATCTAAGCTGAGTACTGAGTGCAAGACATTGTTTTATAAATGGGAATTTATTTAACTAAAACTGTAAATGTAAGTGTTTCTCATTTTAATTATTTAAAAATCATAAACTTACATAATTTTTATTTTGCATTGATGGTCGGTTTTGTCCATAATGTTAGAAAAAGGGTATGGAGTATTTGAAATGCGTGGCAATCCAGAAGTCGTAGACTATCTAAATATGTTGATCGGTGGCGAACTGGCAGCTCGTGATCAATACCTGATTCATTCTCGTATGTATGAAGATTGGGGTTTAAACAAGATTTTTGAACGGATCGACCATGAAATGCAGGAAGAAGCCTCTCATGCCGATGCGCTTATTCGCCGTGTACTGTTTTTGGAAGGCACACCGAATATGAACCGTGATGACATCGAAACAGGTAAAGATGTGGTGAGCTGTTTAAAAGCGGATTTAAAACTTGAATATCATGTACGTGAAAAATTGGCGCAAGGCGTGAAACTGTGCGAAGAAAAAGGTGATTACGTAAGCCGTGATATGCTTCGTCAGCAAATGTCAGATACTGAAGAAGATCATACTTACTGGTTGGAAAAACAGATTCGTCTGATTGAATTGATTGGTTTGCAAAACTATATTCAATCGCAAATGTAAGTTGAAATATTAAATGATAAAGCCTGACGTGAGTTGGGCTTTTTTATTTTTTTAAATTTGATTGATATGGGTAATGACAGGCTATTGAGAAAATTTACGGATATCCGCCAAGACCTGAGCAGCATGAGTTTGCGTATTGACACTGCTGTAGTGGTAAACAATGGTGCCTTGAGGATCAATTAAAAAGCTTTCCCGTTTGGCAATTTGGGTAATACCGAGATTACGCACAATTCCTAATTGATTCGATAACTGCTGTTTATAGTCCGCTAAAAGTGGAAATGGTAAGCCTAATTTTTCTGAAAATTTTTGATGGGATTTCACATCATCCAGACTCACACCCAAAACCACGGCATTAGATTTTAAAAATTGTGGGTAAAGTACTTTAAATTGATTGGCTTCCTGAGTACAGCCGGGTGAATTATCTTTAGGATAAAAATATAACACTACCCATTGGCCTTTGTACTGGCTCAAGGAATGCCATTTGCTGTTTTGATCCTGTAATTTAAATGCCGGTGCAGATTTTCCAACCCATTGTTTTTGAGAAGTTTCAGACTTTGAAAAAATGGAATTTTCCGCAAATGCAAATTGAGTAAGACTTAAGCTTACACTTATACAGAGCAAAGTGATTTTGCATATTTTAGAAGCATTCATAATATTCTGCATATTCTTTTTGTTAGGATCTTTCCAAATACTAACAAAATAATATTCATCAAACGTAGATTATTTTTGATGGATTTTTGCAGTTTAAAATCAATAAAATTTTATATACTGCAATCGGTCACAGCATAAACTTAAGGATTAACATTGCAGCAACGTATTTTACTCATCACCGGCTGGGGTGGCGGAACTAAACTACTGGATCCTTTAAAACAGGCTTTGGCAGCACAAGGACATGAAGTTGAACTTTGTAATATCTTTAATGCTTTAGATGAACAGGTCCTACAGCAGAAAGTACAATGGGCCCGTCATTTCGATGTGATTGCCGGCTGGTCTTTGGGTGGACAGTTGGCTACGGTACTAGTCGATCAGATTCAAAAGCAATATGGACTGGAAAAAGTCTTGATTACTTTAGGTTCCAATCCTTGTTTTGTAGCAAACAATACATGGCCTGCGGCAATGTCGCAGCCGACTTTTCAGCAGTTTAAACAGTCTTTTGAGCAGGATGCGATTGCAACCCTGAAAAAGTTTGGCTATATGGTGTGTCAAGGTACGGAAACGACCAAAGCCGACTTTATCACCTTGCAAAGTTTGATTCAGGCACAGAATTTAGAAACTCTTCGTGAGGGATTAAATTGCCTTGCTCATTTAAACAATGTTGATATCTTGAAAAACTATCCGGGCCATCAGTATCATGTGTTTGCAAAACAGGATTTTTTAGTTAGTTACAAAGTTCAAAGAAATTTTCAAAAATTCAATGCAAAGTTTTTAACAACAGGACTGATTAGCGGGTCACATGGCTTTCCTTTATTTGAAGCTGAGCTAATAACTGGCAAAATCTGCCAATTTTTAAAGAAAATAGAACAAAGAAACGGATAACTGGCTTATATCGCAATTTATTTTTATTTCATGCAGGTTTAAGATCATGAAAAATTGATTATCAAGCATCTACAGGGAGTAATGGATGGCCGAATTAACTGATCTGGAATTTGATCTGGCACATATCTGGCATCCTTACACGTCCATGACTCAGCCCTTGCCGACCTTTAAAGTGAAACAGGCGCATGGCGCCATTATTGAGCTGGAAGATGGACGGCAACTGATTGATGGCATGTCGTCCTGGTGGTGTGCCATTCATGGCTATAACCATCCTGAGCTGAATCAAGCCGTGACGGATCAATTAGAAAAAATGTCGCATATCATGTTTGGTGGATTTACCCATGATCCTGCGATTGAACTGGGAAAATTATTATTAAAAATCACCCCGCCCAGTCTGGACAAAATTTTCTATGCTGATTCTGGGTCGGTTGCGGTAGAAGTAGCGTTAAAAATGGCAGTGCAATTTTGGACTGCACAGGGAAAAACTCAGAAAACCAATTTCGTCACTCCACGTTCCGGCTACCATGGTGATACCTGGAATGCCATGTCAGTCTGCGATCCCGTCACTGGCATGCATCAGATTTTTGGTTCCAGTTTACCGAATCGTTTCTTTGTGGCAGCCCCGCAAGTGGGCTTTGATGAGGAATGGAATCAAGCCGATATTGCGGAACTGGAACAGGTGCTAAAACAGCACCATGCCAGCATTGCCGCTTTAATTCTGGAGCCGATTGTGCAAGGTGCAGGCGGGATGCGCTTTTATCATCCTGAGTATTTACGTCAGGCCAAATTACTCTGTGAACAATATGATGTGCTGCTGATTTTTGATGAAATTGCCACCGGTTTTGGCCGTACTGGCAAACTGTTTGCTTGGGAACATGCCGGCGTTGAGCCGGATATCATGTGTATCGGTAAGGGTTTGACTGGCGGCTATATGACGCTTTCAGCCACCCTCACCAGCAAGCATGTAGCGGAAACCATTAGCTGCGGCGAGGCAGAGGTGTTTATGCATGGGCCGACCTTTATGGCCAACCCACTGGCCTGTGCAGTGGCGTTGAAAAGCACCGAAGTATTATTGGCGCAAGATTGGCAAGCCAATATCCAGCGCATCGAACAACAGTTACAGCAACATTTACAACCGCTCTTAAAACTGGATTATGTGCAGGATGTACGAGTGTTGGGGGCAATCGGTGTGGTAGAGCTGACATTCAATGTGAATATGAAAACCCTGCAACAACAGTTTGTAGAGCGAGGCATCTGGATACGTCCATTCGGTAAACTGGTCTATGTGATGCCGCCTTATGTAGTTAGCGAACAGCAGCTGAATACCTTGTTGCAACAACTGGTTGAAGTAGTTGAGCAGATGCAAGAGGTACTCGCATGAACCTGTTAAATGATGATGCACTAAATGACTCTCTGCTCAATGACTATGCACTCAAGCTCGATCACTTAAAACAGCAGGGCAATTTGCGCCAGTTTAGCTGCAATGTTCAGCAAGGCCGAATGATTGAAATTCAGGGTCATTCGATGCTGAATCTGGCATCCAACGATTATTTGGGTCTGGCAGCTGACTTGAGTTTGCGTGAACAGTTTTTTGACGAAACCCCGAATCAACTGCGCAGAATGAGTTCATCTTCTTCAAGACTGCTAACTGGAAACTTGCCTGAATACGAGTTATTAGAAGCCAGTTTAAGTCAGGCTTTTCATGGACGTGCGGCGCTGCTGTTTAACAGTGGCTATCACATGAATATCGGGATTCTACCGGCCTTAAGTGACAGTAAAACTTTAATTTTGGCAGATAAACTGGTGCATGCCAGCATGATTGATGGTATCCGTTTATCGGCTGCAAAATATATACGCTACCGGCACAATGACCTGAATCATCTGCAACAGCTTTTGCAGCAATACCATGCCGATGAGGCTTTTGATCGTATTATTGTGGTCACTGAATCCATTTTTAGCATGGATGGTGACGAAACCGATCTGGCTGAACTGGTTCGTATCAAACAGCAGTTTGCTAAAGTCATGCTCTATGTCGATGAAGCGCATGCCATTGCTGTGCGCGGCGAGCAAGGCTTGGGCTGTGCAGAACAGTATGAGGTGATTGATGAGATTGATCTGCTGGTCGGAACTTTTGGTAAGGCTCTGGCATCTGTTGGAGGCTATCTGATTTGCCATCCGATCATCCGTGAATATCTGATCAATGCCATGCGTCCACTGATTTTCAGTACCGCGCAGCCACCCATTTGTATGGCGTGGACCGATTTTATTTTCCAGAAAGTTTTAGGCTTAAAACCACAACGTCAACATTTGCAACAGATCAGTCAAAATCTGCAACAGTCGGTACAAGCCAAAGGCTTTGACTGTCCTTCGACTTCCCATATTGTGCCGGTAATTATTGGCGAGTCACAAAAGACGGTGAAAAAAGCCCGGCAGCTACAACAGGCCGGTTTTTATATTATGCCGGTGCGTCCGCCTACAGTGCCGAAACATAGTTCAAGATTACGTATCTCACTGACTTCTCAAGTCAATCAGGCTGACCTTGATCAGCTTGTGCGGTTGCTGTGAGTCTAAACCGTGAATATTGATAAATCCCAGATTGCACGGCGTTTTGCACAGGCAGGACAAAGCTATGCCGAACATGCCGTAGTCCAAAAACAGATATGCCTGAATTTGATGCAGTTGATGCAGCATTATTTATCTCAAACCCGATTGAACCGTGTTTTTGAAATTGGCTGTGGTTCAGGCAATTTAAGCCGCTTGCTGATGCAAAACTTTGAAATAGATCATTTGTTTTTAAATGATCTGTATCCCGAAGTGCAACAGCATTTTCAAGTGAAAGAAAATTTGGAGTGGCTGATTGGCGATGTGGAACAACTAGATTTTCCGCAATCACTTAACCTGATTGCTTCCAGTTCGGCTTTGCAATGGATCTCTGATCTGGATGTAGTTTTTAAAAAAAGTGCAGCTGCGCTTGTCGAAAATGGCTATTTTTGTTTTTCCACCTTTGGTCAGCAGAATCTACAAGAAATTAAGGCACTGACGGGTCAAGGACTGGACTATCTTCCGATTGAAGTCATTCAGAACAAGCTGAGCAAACAGGGTTTTGAAATTTTGCATCTGTCCGAAAGCTTGGAAACGTTGAGTTTTTCTCATCCTAAAGCAGTGCTGCAACATTTAAAGGCCACTGGTGTAACGGCAACCGCATTGCAGCATCGCTGGACCAAGCAGTCTTTACAACAATTTTATCAGGACTATCAGCAATTTTCTGAGCTGGATCAATCTGGTCAGCGCCATTATCCGCTGAGCTATCATCCTATTTATTGCATTGCACGGAGCAAGTCATGACGGCAGCGGTTTTTTTTATTAGTGGTATTGATACCGGTATTGGCAAGACCTATACCACCGGTTATCTGGCAAAGTTGTGGAATGAACAGGGCAAGAAAACCATCACCCAGAAGTTGATTCAAACCGGCAATACCGATATTTCTGAAGATATCGAACAGCACCGTGAAATCATGCAGATGGGCTGGTTTCCGGAAGATGAAAGCAAACTGACCATGCCGGAAATTTTTACTTATCCGGCTTCACCGCATCTGGCGACGAAAATTGATGGTCGAGAAATTGATTTTCAGAAAATTGCAGCCGCGACTCAGCAACTGTGCAATCAATATGAAGTGGTTTTACTGGAAGGTGCGGGCGGCTTGATGGTGCCTTTAACCACTGAATTATTGACCATCGATTATATTGCTGAGAAAAAATTCCCGGTCATTCTGGTGAGTTCTGGTCGTTTGGGCAGTATTAACCATACGATTTTAAGTTTGGAAGCACTGAAAAGTCGTGGCTTGGACTTATACGCACTGGCATATAACCTGAATGATGAATCACAAGATGCACTGATTTCCAAAGATACGGCTGAATTCTTAAAAAATTATCTGGCTCAACATTTCCCAAAGGCCCAGTGGGTGGATATTCCAGTTTTATCCTAACTTTCTGCTCAAAAGAACAGTATAAAAAAGCCACTCGATTGAGTGGCTTTTTTATGTGCAATGAAAGCTGTTAAAAATTAAAACTTCTTAAAGCTTTTGTTGCCGAAAGGTTTACGTGGTGCATTTTCATCACGACGTTCACGATTGCCATATGTCGCTTGATTGCCAAAGTTTTCAGGGCGGTTTTCACGCTGTGCATAGCTATTGCCTTGACGCGGTTCACGTTGACCATAGGCATTTGGGTTGCCATCCTGGCGACGTTCACCACGTTGCGCAAAACCATTGCCATTGTTGCCATCACGACGTTCACGTTGACCATAAGCAGTTTGGTTACCATCTTGACGACGCTGTGCATGACCATTCTGGTTTTCACGACGATCACGCTGTATATAAGTCATTGGAGTTTGGTTTTCACCTTCTTCCGTGTCACGGCGTTGCTGACGCAAATAACCCCCACGACGTGCTGCCATCGGTTTTTCTTGCATACGTTCAGTACGACGTTTTGCCATACCGAATAAACCCGTGCCTTGACGCGGTTTCAACTCAACAGATTTGGTCAAGTTGTCGATGTCAGCTTTATCCAGCTCCATCCAGCGGCCGGTACGAAGTTCACGCGGTAAAATGACCGTGCCATAACGGGTACGTAGCAAGCGGCTGACTTTCAAACCTTGTGATTCGAAAATACGGCGCACTTCGCGGTTACGGCCTTCTTTTACTACCACTTGATACCAACGGTTGATACCGTCACCACCAATTTCAGAGAATGATTCAAATTTTGCCGGACCATCATCTAAAACCACGCCTTTAAGCATGTTATTTTTGATTTGTGGCGTCACTTCACCCATCACGCGAACCGCATATTCACGTTCAATCTCATTGGATGGGTGCATTAAGCGGTTGGCCAATTCACCATCGTTCGTGAACAGTAAAAGACCGGTTGAGTTAATGTCCAGACGGCCAACCATGACCCAGCGATCATTGGCAATTGCAGGCAATTGTTCAAATACGGTAGGGCGTGATTCAGGATCATTGCGTGAGCAAATTTCACCTTCTGGTTTGTAGTAAATCAGAACACGACGACGAATTTCGTCTTCAATCTGGAATTGGACTTTACGACCATCGATGCGAAGCTCATCACCCGGTTCAATACGTTCACCCACTTGGGCAACGCGTCCATTGATGCTTACACGACCAGCGGCAATGACTTCTTCCATATAACGGCGAGAACCCAAACCTACGCGTGCAAGCACCTTTTGTAATTTTTCACTCATGACAGCATAACCTTAGAAATTATCATCAACAGTTCACCTATTTACGACTTCGCTGCGTGAGCATCGAGCGCCATAAAAGCTTCCTTGGCATCCTGCAGGGGAGGCAATTGACCTAAAGACGCCAGGCCAAAAGCATTTAAAAATTGTGGCGTTGTAACTAACAACGCGGGTCTTCCCGGTAGCTCTCTGAAACCGGACTCTTTAATCCAGTTCCAGTCAAACAATGATCGAAGAATCTGACTATTGTTTGAAACTCCACGAATCTGTTCAATATCTGCTCGGGTTACTGGTTGATGGTAAGCAATCACAGCAAGGGTTTCGAGCAGGGTTGGCGACAGGCGAGTTGGTCGCTCTGGCCAAACTTGAGTAATGATATTGCGATATTTAGCACGAACCTGAAAACGGAAACCTTGTGCGGTTTCGACCAGTTCGATCGACCGGCCATGTTGTAGCATGGCGAGTTGCTGTAATAACTGACGCAATTCCTGTTTAGTATATTGATTTTGGAACGCTTCTTTCAAACGTGCAAGCGAAACTGCTGTTTCACTGGCAAAAATAATGGCTTCCAGTTGCATCAGCACTTCATGTTGATTCTCGGCAACAGAGAGAGATGTGGCTTGATGATCCATTATATAGCTACTCCTTGAATCGCAAGTGGCGCTTCAATACCGCTGGCAATAATCGTGACTTTTTGTTGCCGGGTGAGTTCTAAAATGGCCATAAATGTGACCACCATTCCCATGCGCCCCTGGCTGGGTCTGAGTAACGCTTCAAAATGTAAAATTTCACCTGAGCGTAAGCGGCTTTCAATAAAGGCAATCCGTTCTTCAAGCAACACCGGTTCTTGCTGAATTTGGTGGGTGACCGGTTCTGGTCGATTAAACACGCAAAACAGGGCATCGCGTAGCAAGCCAATATCATAACCTTCATTGCTTTGTACCACCTGACCCAGACTGATATTGGCCGGAAAAGTATCACGTTCCAGTACGGGCATTTGACCTAAACGTTCAGCCGCCTGTTTGACCCGTAAATAGGTTTCCAGCCGGTCAATCAGTTCCTGTTTCGGATCTTTTTCAACACTAATGCTTGCACTTGGCTTTGGCAGCAACAGTCGTGATTTCAGGTCGGCCAATAAGGCTGCCATGACCATATAATCTGCCGTCAGCTCAATATTCAACGACTTCATGGCATCCATATAAGATAGATATTGAGCCGCAATTGGAGCGATATCGAGTCGCAATAAGTCGAAACCGCTTTTTTGAATCAGGTAAATCAGGAAGTCGAGTGGACCTTCGAAATGCTCTAGCAGAATTTCAAATGCAGCAGGAGGAATATATAAATCCTCTGGAATCGATTCTTGCCACTCATCCATCACACGGATAGGTGAGCTTGGCTCCATAGGATCATGGATTGGTTGATTCATTGCAGTTTTAGGCCACGCGAATTTTCAAAGGCATGCAGGATGATGCTTTTGCTTCGATCTCACATCGAAAGAAAAAGCACGTAATTAGTCAGCGCTAGTGTAATGGAAATTTGACTTCAAATAAATTAGTTAAGTGATCAAATACAAAAAAACCTGAAATTAAGTAAGGTTTTTGAGCGGCTGGATTATGTGAAATTGCTGGGGTTGCTTTGATATTGGCTTTTTTGACTGATAAATTGGATTTTATATTTAAAGTGTCATGAGGGAAAATTCATCCATGTCGTCCCGTTTTATACGCTGAATAAAATAAAAGTTTTAACAGCATAGAGTCGAGTTCTAAATAGATTAAAACAAAAATTTTAGGCAAGATGAAAACCAATAACAAGAGATGTAATCTGTCATGAGCAATAATCAAAAAGTACAGGAAAATGAATATGGTCAGTTTATTGGACTTCCCGTTTCTCATACTTTACCGATCCATTTTTTAGCGCAAAGCTTGTATGGCAATTATGCCAACTTGCATGTGCTGTCTTCAGCAATACTTGATCCGGATCGGCTGCAGCAAATTTGGCAATCTGTAAATAGCGAGAGTGATCGCAGCTGCTGGACCTATTTACCTTATCCGGGTTTTGAACATGCTGCGGAGTTGCAGCGTGCCTTAGAGCACAGTTTTGGTTTTCAAGGCAGTACGCATTATTTAATTGAAGTGAACCAGATTATGGTGGGATGGGTGGGCTTAATTAATCAATGTCCTGTGGATCATGTTATTGAAATTGGAAATGTTTATTTTTCCCATCAGCTGAAACAGTCCATAGCATCCACTGAAGTAATTTATCTATTATTGAAAGCTTGCTTTGAGCAGGGTTTTCGTCGTGTGGAATGGAAATGTGATGAATTGAATCAACCGTCTAAACGTGCAGCTTTACGTTTTGGATTTCAGTATGAAGGCACCTTTCGCCAACACCGTATAGCCAAAGGCCGTAACCGCAATACAGCCTGGTTTTCAATTCTGGATCAAGAGTGGCCTAAACTGGAAAAAGCCTATCTGGCCTGGCTAAAAGCAGATAATTTTGATGAAGATGGCAAGCAAAAGATGCGCTTAAAAGAATTTATGAATGACTGATCACTGTTGTTGATGCACTTATTTTAGTTGCCTGAGATTGATTGCGAACTCAATCATGTGCTGGCACTGATCTCTGAGACATAAATGATGATGAGCAAGTTGAACACATAGCGCATCTACCTGGGAAACATCCAGAAAATACTCAAACAGCTGATCGTCGATTTTTATTATTTTGCGCTCCTCATCAGGACTAAAGATCACTTGAGTTTCAGATTCTAAAGTCCAGGGGAGCTGCACATATAAAGTATCCTCTTCGGAGAACTGATCAATATTGAGCAATACATGAAATAAGTCCATTTCGCCTCTTTCTATTTTTTCTTTTTGTAGAAGTTGATGAAGCACTTATTCAAAAGCGCTGACATCCCCTGCGCCATGACGAATCACTTCCGGATGTTCACCAGATAAATCGACAATACTGGTGGTGCTTAAAGTGCCCAACCCACCATCAATAAACACATCAATGCGTTTGCCCAGTTCCATTTCAATATCGTAAGGATCATCTAGAGGTTCTGCATGATTAGGCAGAATCAGGGTACTGGTTAATAAAGGTTCATCCAGTTCCTTCAGTAACATGCGACAAATCGGGTTGCTCGGAATACGTAATCCAATGGTTTTCTTTTTTGGATGCATCAGTCGCTTTGGCACTTCACTGGTCGCAGGCAGAATAAAGGTGGTGATTGCCGGGGTATTGTTTTTAAGTAGACGATACATGGCATTGTCCACTTTGGCATAAGTGGCAATATCGGATAAGTCGCAACAAAGAATGGCATATTGATGCTTTGGACCGAGACCACGAATTTGTGCAATCCGTTCCATGGCATTTTTATTTCCGATCTGACAACCAATGGCATAGGCCGCATCGGTCGGGTAAACCACCACATCGCCTGCGCGAATGCGTTCTACCGCTTGGCTGATCAAACGTGGTTGAGGATTATCAGGATGTACTCTTAAATGCAGCATAATTATTCTCTCCCGATGTATTATTAGGCATTATCTGTTGATTTTACAAAGTCTTGCAATCAGGGTTTGATGATTTTGTGTAATTTAATCCAGCATGTCACGCTGAAACTCATCACTTTGTAATGTTTTGCCACTCCGGGTACAGGCACAGATACAGGCAATAAAATGTGCAGCATCACGTGGCAGCTTGGCTTCACCTGAAAAATAACGCTGCAATTGAGCAAAAACATTGTCTTTAAAAGCGCTGCCGTCACCGCCATCACCCGTCAGGTTATCTAAAGACACCCGAAATTTACGGCCAAAAGCCTGGGCAAACATCCATTCAATCGCCTGCGGCTTGACTTCGACCTGTTCAAATAAAGCCTGCTGTTCTGCACTGCGTCCATCCGGGGCATACCAATAGCCTAAATCGGGTAATAGACGTCTTTTTTCGCCGGCAATAGTCCAGTGGCTAATTTCATGTAAAGCACTATTAAAGAAGCCATGAGCAAATTGAATACGGGCAGGGGCATCTTCCGTTGCCGGAAAATATTCAGGTTCAAAATCACCTTTGACTAAACTCACATTTAAGTGGGAAAACCAGTGATTAAAGTGTAATATAAGCCAATCTACTTGTTGAACTTCTGTTTGCAAACTGGCCCAAGGTGAGCGTTGCACAGGGTCTATATAAACAGCAGAATTTGAGGTTAAATAAGTGGTTAACTGTAATGAAGTGGTGACTTCAGGTTGCGGCTGCAACTGATGCATGACTTGTATTACCCAATTGATCTGTCTAAATAAGTACAAAATTGTATCTTAATCTTTGACAGAGTACCGATGAATTTGTAGAATTGCCGCCTTAATTATGTCAGCAAATACCTTTCCGGCACAGATTGAGCCGTTTAAATGGGCTGAACA
>NZ_DJDC01000062.1:27493-27871 GCF_002430855.1 Acinetobacter sp. UBA5934
CGTGAAGCTGTTGGATCAATTGATGATCAATTGATTAACATAGACTGTAAGCTATCAATGGATGCGTATCATCGTATCGTATGGTTAGATGGTCATGTTGAAACGAAAGTACCAATGGAATGTCAGCGTTGTCTGAATCCTGTTGAAATTCCTCTCGTTTCAGACTTTCATTTAGCGCTTGTGGATGATGAATCACTGATAGAGCGCTTGGATGAGGATGCTGATTTCATCGTCTTAGGTGAAAGTGAAGCAACGACAAAAGGTAGCTATGATGCTCCTGCGACGGCTGATTTACTTTCTCTGATAGAAGATGAATTGTTATTGTTGGTGCCTTTGTCTCCTAAGCATGACGTTTGTGAGCATAAGCATCAACCTGCC
>NZ_DJDC01000059.1:0-391 GCF_002430855.1 Acinetobacter sp. UBA5934
TCCATGAATAACCAAAATGGTTGAGCTCATTCAGCTTGCTCCAATTATAAATTTGCAAATATACCTTGCAAGATGTCAGCAAAGTTTGCGTATTATGGCATATATTTCCGTATTTCTATTATAAATTGTTTGAATTGATACGGAAGCTATGTGTCAAAACTGAGCTATATAATGGGAACTTTGCAAGGAATTGGCAATGTTAAAAAATGACATTTTTTATAATTATTACTATTTTTTACATTGTAAGCTGAATTGACCAAAACAGTTCATTTATTTTGTGTAACGGTCAGCGCAGAGTCATCAATTGTGAGCATTTCTTGCCAACAGGTAGTATAGCGTGGGGAGCGGTGCTGCTGTTTCATCTGCCAGGCCGGATTGGCAGAATGATAGC
>NZ_DJDC01000059.1:468-5776 GCF_002430855.1 Acinetobacter sp. UBA5934
TGCAATCCGGGCCATAGCGTTGTTGCATTTGCACTAAGGTTTTCATTAAATCATCCCGTTGTTGAATCATGGCGACGGGTTGCCATAAGTCATGCATATAGTGCTGTTTAATATGTAATGCACTAAACATGACTTCTACTTTAATGTATTTCTGATTTTCCTTAAATAAAACATCTATTTGCTTTAATGCTGCGCAATTTAAAGCAAGTAAGTCATCGCTTGCATATTCCAGACCTAGTGCATAAGAAATACTCTTTTTATAGGGTGGATTGGGTATCTTTATATAAAGTGAAACATGGACGCAGGCACAAAGTTGCTGTTGTTTAACTAAGCGTTTATGGGCACGGTTAACATGAAAAATGACAGCCTGTTTAATGATTGATTTTTCAGTCAAGGCTGAAGCAAAACTTCGTGATGAAAGGATTCTTTTTGCTGGTATTGCAGGGTCATCTAGTGCAATACAGGATTGACCTTTTAGTTCACGAATGGTCCGTGCAATCAGCACCGAAAATTGCTTGGCAAGATGATGTTCATTGGCAAAAGTTAAGTCATAGCAACTATAAATTTCATAGTCTTGAAGCTGTTTGCTGATTTTACGACCAATGCCCCAAACCTCACTCGCCGGTGTGTCCAAGAGTAAGCTTTCATAACTGCATAAGTCTAAATTCGGTAAATAACACAGAGAATTAAAACCGGTTCTTTTTTTGGCAAAATAATTGGCCAGTTTGGCTTGGGTTTTGGTTGTCCCAATGCCTATACAACAGGGCAAACCCAGCCATTGTTCAATAAGCCTGATTAATTCTCGGCAATAGTGTTCGATATCAAAAAATTCCGAATAACTGCTGAGCTGGATAAAACACTCATCAATCGAATAAGGTTCCAGGTCATCCGGATGAAAGTGCTGTTCCAGAATCGAAAAAAAGCGCCGTGACATATCTGCGTATAAAGGGTAATTACTGGAAAATACTTTTACTCCTCTGGCTAAAGCCTGTTGCTTGACTTCATGCCATGGAATGGCCATACCAATACTTAACGCTTTGGCTTCATTGCTTCGAGAAACGACGCAACCATCGTTATTAGAGAGTACGACCACGGGCTGACCATTTAAACGAGGATTAAATACCCGTTCGCAGCTGACATAACAGTTATTAATATCAATTAAAGCAAACAGTTGTGTTTTCATTTTTTATTCTTGAAATTGTAACGTTTTCAAGATAAGAATAATAAAATTCCAGATCAATTTCAAATTTAAAAAATTTGGAGAATCAAGAGGGCATTCGATAAAGACGTTCAGTGACTTGTAAGGTTCGGTGTACTTCACGTTAATAGCGTAAAGCTGTAATTGAGTGATGCACTAAAAATCAGCAAATTAATATTCTGAAAATTACAATGAATTAAGTCGATACAGTTTGCGGGTTGGTTAAGTCAAAATATCCGTTAGATTAATAAGAGTCGTAATACATACGGCATATCCCTAGCACTCAGAGCTAGTAATCAATCTAAAGGATGGATATGAAAATGGCTAATCAACAACAATCGAATCAGCAAAGCGATAATCAAAAGCATCAACAGCAACAGCAGCAAGACAATCAACGTCAGCAAAATCAGGGTAATCAACGCCAACAGCAGCAAAAGAACCCTCAACAGCAAAAATAATCCTCAGCCTGGCTAAGGATTTAGCATAAAGCCTCAAGTTTACTTGGGGCTTTTGTTGGTCTATTTAAAAGTAAAAATATAATTTATTCCGGTTGCATAGCAATCTATATAACTTATTAGCGTAGTTTTTTTAAAATACAGGTCACGACACCCCAGATCACCAGCTGTTCTTCGCTACGCAAATAAATATCGGGATATTCAGGATTTTCTGCTTTTAACCAGATTTTCAGTTCGCTATTTTTCTGTTTCTCTTTCATTAACCGTTTCACGGTAAATTCATTATTAATTAAAGCGAGAACGATATCGCCATGTTCTGCCTTTAAGCTGCGATCAATTAGAATCTGGTCATCAATATCTATGCCTGCATTCTTCATAGACAGCGAATTTACCCGTAATACAAAGGTACTTGCAGGGTTATGCACCAGATATTGATTTAAATCGATAACATCTTCCGTGTAATCCTGAGCCGGAGAGGGAAAACCTGCTGCAACCGATTCCAAAGGATAAGGAATATCGAGTCGGGTCTGAATCTGTATAGGATGCAGTTCAATCTTCTGACTACGGTCATCTGCTGGTTTGGGTTTTAACCATGACTTGATTTCCAGTACTTTAGACTCAGGCACGCGCATGACTACGGTTTTTTCCTGATACTGGGTTTTGCGACCGGCATTCTTGCGTTTGCCGCCGTGGCCATGTTCAGGACTTATTATCGATTTTGTTGTATCTTGTGGTTTCATGGATATCTTTTTGATTTTGTAACTTTTTCAAGCTTAGCAAAAAATACTGAAAATAAAAAGTTTAGCTATGGGAAATCGTTCTAAGTTAAACTATCACTATTCGGTTTTTATATACCAGAGAAACGCAATGCCAAAAAACTCCCAACAACTTTCACCTTTAGAAGAACTGATTGCAGAACAAAAGTTATTATGTGAAGAATTTGATTCTGCCTATATTCAAGTGAGTGGTGATGACGTCGTAGCCATTGCGGTTCAAACCTTAAATAAAGAACCTATTGTCGGGATTCGTAAAAAGCCTGAAACGGATGAAAATATTGGCTGGTTTATTTATGGTGGTGAACTGGAAGCAGGAGAAGACTTTTTCCAGACCATGACCGTTCGCGAGTTACAGGATATTTTTCCTGAAGCGCTACCATACCTGGCTCTGGCTGAAGGTTTCCGTTTTATGATTGATCGTGAAGACTATGAAGATGTCTGGAAGGAAGATCTATAATCCACAAGCTACTTCATCAGTAGCTTTAATAAGATTCACTGCAAAGCGTTACATTTCTATGTTGGTGTATTTATAGACAATTATGATGACTATGTTAGTATAATAGGCAAATACACCTTGTATAACGGGAGTTGTTCCATGACAGCTTATACCATCATGAAAGCAGGCAAATATGAGGATGACATGATTCCTAAACTTGCCATCCATGCTTTCCGTCATGCCTTTAATAAAGCATGTGCGGCAGCAACGGTCGTGTATGCAAAAGAACAGCAACTGTTACAACGCGAAATGAATGGACAAGAAACCGTAATTGCGGACTTGCATCAAGCATATATTAGTGTTGATCATCTTCCTAAAGTTTTAAAACGCAAAAGAAAACAAGAGGCAGCTGTATAACTGAATGCCTCAACCAAGAATAAGGATGTTTGCCGGTCCTAATGGATCTGGAAAGAGTACCGTCAAAGAATATTTATTGCCCCATCATATTGGGGCTTATTTAAATGCTGATGAACTGGAACAAAATCTTCGCTTGAGTCAGCGACTGCATTTAATGAGCTATCATCCTGCATTAAAAGCTGAAGCCTTAGTTAGTTTCCTTAAACAGAAAAAACGTCCTCAATCTGGACAGCTCGTTGCTTTACTGCAACACGAACCCATCGTGCTCGATAACGGGAATATCCAGTTTCAAGACTCAGAAATAGATTCTTATCTCTGTGCACGGATTATTGACTATATCCGCCTGGAATTTTTGCGCTTAAAAATTAGTTTTACCTTCGAAACGGTAATGTCACATATCTCTAAGGTGGAATTTCTACAACAAGCTCAGCGACAGGGTTTTAAAACCTATTTATATTATGTTTCTACGGTTGACCCAAGAATTAATATTGCCCGGGTTAAATATCGGGTAAGTGTCGGTGGACATCCGGTTCCAGAGCAAAAGATTGTGGAACGTTATTACCGTAGTATGGATTTACTCATGCAGGCGATTGATGCCAGTGATCGTACCTATTTGTTTGATAACTCATCTAACGGTGAAAAAGCGGCTTTTATTGCCGAAATAGAGGCAGCCGAAACATTGAAAATGAACCCAGAAATTCATCAGTTACCGTGGTGGTTTGCAGAAAAAGTACTTAAAGAATTTATAGAAGAATAAAAAATATATTCAGATCCTGGATTTGGGCAAATTTCCCTATCAGTGTGATTTAATCACTACATAGATCAAGCAAAATAAGGCAGAAAAATAATCTATATTTTTAAAAGTCGTAAATAAACAATAAATTAAACAAGATTTACACTGGTCTTGATATTTCTTTGTGCGTGCACGGCGTATAGTGATTTATAGGATAGATATTAATCCTTAGAGAACTAAAGCAAACATGTTTCCATTGATCAATATTTAATCTGAATAAAAGTATAGATTAAATAAAGATATATTGTGTTCTTTGGAGCATTCTCTTATGCATGATTTCTTGTGTTTCTTTATAGATGAAACTCTGCTCGGTCTATCGGTAGCGGGATATTTGTATGTGAATAGCCGTATTGCCGGAATGAGCGGCTTAATTGCACAGGTGCTAAACTTTAACCGTGTTAAAAACCGGCATTTATTTATGTGGTCAGTGGATCCTATCTGTTAGCACTGTACAATCATTGATAGTGTGCTGGATTACGATGCGCCGTCAGCAACAACCCAAACCACGCAGGCAGATTTAATTATCAACTATGTATATCAAAATAGCCTAAGCATAGAATGAATTTTGGATACTCATTTTCATACAAATCACCTCACTGCATCACAACATTAAAAACACAATTGGGCGGCCAAATTGCAATGAATAAAGAAATAGCCATTGTGCAGGAAACCCTTAGTGCTATTTACCATCTGGATATCAAGCGATTTAATGCCAGTCAAAATTTTGATCAGCTGTTTAAAGATAGAGAAACATTTAAAATAAGGGAGTTGAAAGATTATAACATTCCTACAGCAGGACATATGCCTGTATGTTTAAGTATGTCCTTGGTATTGGTGACACCGTATTTGTAGGCGATACCTTCTTTATGCCGGACTATGTCACAGCACGCTGTAATTTTCCAAGGGCAGGGCTGTAAATTTATTTGCTTATCAACTAGATGAGAATACCCAGGTTTTCCTGTTTCATAATTATTTATAAAAAGACCGACAGGATTATTGTCATAAAAGCAGTATTACCGAGCAAAATATAAAAACATTCACTAAAACGAAAATACCTCTAAATCAGATTTTGTTGAGATGCATAGTCGCCGTGATTCGACTTTATCTATTTCCCAAGCAAGAACTTCACCAGTTTTTATCTACATAAATAGCCTAAGCAAAAATAATATTTTAAAAAATTGGCAATTGATTAAATTCCTAATTTACTCAAAAATAATTTCATCTAAAAAGTAA
>NZ_DJDC01000065.1:0-19515 GCF_002430855.1 Acinetobacter sp. UBA5934
GGGTTTGTGATTGCATTCAATGAACGAGCATGTTTAATCACACCGCCAATGAAGTACAACGCCATTTCTGACAAGCCTGCATATTCATCACCAGCGAACAGGTTCTTGCCATCTTTAGAGATTGACATATGAACATGCATACCAGAACCGTTATCGCCAACCATTGGTTTAGGCATAAAGGTTGCTGTTTTAGCGTATTGGTGCGCAACGTTCCAAACTGCATATTTGAACTGTTGAACTTCGTCCGCTTTACGAACCATCGTGTTGAAGCTCACACCAATTTCAAGCTGGCAAGATGCAACTTCGTGGTGATGTACTTCTACACGACCTGGGCCCATGATGTCTTCGATACGCGCACACATATCAGCACGCATGTCATGTGAAGAATCAACAGGAGGAACTGGGAAGTAACCGCCTTTTACGCGTGGACGGTGACCAGAGTTACCTGATTCATAGTCTTTACCAGTAGACCAAGCAGCTTCTTCAGCGATCAATGTGTGGCGCGCGCCAGACATGTCGATGTCCCATTTCACTTCGTCAAATACGAAGAATTCTGGTTCTGGGCCAAAGAATGCAGTATCACCGATACCTGTAGATTTTAAGTATTCTTCTGCACGGCGAGCAATAGAGCGTGGGTCACGTTCATAACCTTGGCCAGTTGATGGCTCGATTACGTCACAAGTCACGACAACTGTAGGTTCTGCGAAGAACGGGTCGATAAAACCTGTTTCAGCATCTGGACGAAGGATCATGTCTGACGCTTCGATACCTTTCCAGCCTGCAATTGAAGACCCATCAAACATTTTACCGTCTTCAAATGTATCTTCGTCAATACTGTCCGCTGGGTAAGTTACGTGTTGCTCTTTACCCTTAGTATCAGTAAAGCGAAAATCGACCCATTTTGCGCTACTTTCTTGGATGAGTTGAAGGACCTTGTTCGCCATGCTCATTTTGCTCCGATGATTTTTTGTTGCACCTGCTAAGTGCGTGTTAGTAGTTGGTGTCTATAAAGCAATTCTCGTACCAACTTTTTAAAAGCAAAGATAAAATACTGAATTCTTTATCAGAATAGAAGATTTAAGCTTTTTGCTTTGTCGCTATTATACTGTGTACAAATGTAAATGCACCATATTCAAACACTCATAATCACATTTACTTGAAAAGCGGCTTTCAGTGTATCAAATTGGTGCGAATTTATTTTTTACTCTATGTAACAACCTGGTTTTACTTGCTGTTTGCCTGAATATTCAACAGTTTCGTTTAAAATAAATTCTTAATAATTTATTCTCTATCATGTTGATGATTTTATTATTAAATATATTCCGCGTTTTCAATTTGATGGTCAACCTCGTTTAAATCAAAAATAAATACTATCTTATTATTATTTATCTATTTTTTATTTTTCTAGCATACAAGTTAAAAATATTTCAAACGATCAAAGTCATGAAACACTCTGCGCTATTTTGGTGACAATATACAAATTCTTATCAGCACAATTTTATGTACTTTTATGAAGCCAAACTTCAATGATGAAAATTCAACCAACATAATACTTACTTATAGATAGTTTATTACAAAAATAAATTAATTATCTTATATTAAGCACTGAAATGAGTATTTTGGTTGTAGCGTATTTTCAAAATGGCATGCCATTATTAACCTCATCTTCAATGAGTTTTCTGCATCATAAAATGCAAATAAATCAGCTTATTCTCATGTAGTGATTTTCACTAAAATCATTATCATAGAAATAGTTCAGCAGAAAATGATTATTTTTTGCTATCATTATTGCCACTCCATTTTTTAGCTGTTTTACTGCCTTGCGTTTAAATTGCACGACGAAGTAAACATCCAAATCATGTGAGTATTCTTGGACTATTCGAGCACATATACGTGCGCAAATTTCAATAGGTTAGCTCATGCTTTTAATGATCGACAACTACGACTCTTTTACCTATAACATCGTGCAGTATTTTGGCGAGTTAAATCAGGAAGTAAAAGTAGTCCGTAATGATGCCGTGACCTTGGAAGATATTGAGCGATGGCAACCAAAATATCTTGTCATTGGTCCTGGCCCCTGTTCACCAAGCGAAGCAGGCATCTCCATTCCTGCGATTCAGCACTTTGCCGGCAAAATCCCTTTATTGGGCGTGTGCCTGGGGCATCAAAGTATTGGTCAAGCTTTTGGTGGAGATGTGATTCGTGCCAAAAAAGTCATGCATGGCCGCTTATCGGACATGTATCACAGCAATAAAGGTATTTTCAGCAATCTGCCTAGTCCGTTTTCTGCAACGCGCTATCACTCTCTGGTGATTGATCAGGCGACGTTGCCAGAATGTCTGGAAGTGACCTGCTGGACCAATGAAGAAGATGGCTCCATGGAAGAAATTATGGGTGTGAAACATAAGACATTGCCTGTCGAGGGCGTGCAGTTCCATCCTGAATCCATTTTAAGTGAGCACGGTCATCAAATCTTTAAAAACTTTTTAGAAATTTACGCATAACGAGCGCGATCAAGATTATGAATATTCAACAAGCTTTAAATAACATCACTAAAAATATCGAACTCACTCAACCGCAAATGGAAGAGGTGATGCGCACCATTATGAATGGTCAAGCCACTGATGCACAGATTGGCGCCTTGATGATGGGACTGCGCTTAAAAGGCGAAAGTATTGATGAAATTACCGCTGCTGCACGCGTAATGCGTGAGTTTGCGATTAAAATTGATGTTAGCGATCTGCCTCATCTGGTGGATATTGTTGGTACAGGGGGTGATGGCCAAAACCTGTTTAACGTATCGACTGCATCCAGTTTTGTCATTGCAGCCGCAGGTGCCACCATTGCCAAACATGGTGGTCGCGGTGTTTCCTCTAAATCCGGCTCATCTGATTTACTTGAACAGGCAGGAATTAACCTTGACCTCAACATGCAACAGACTGAACGCTGCATTCGTGAAATGGGCGTCGGTTTCCTGTTTGCGCCGAATCATCATAAGGCCATGAAATATGCGGCTGGCCCGCGTAAAGAACTCGGCTTCCGCAGTATTTTCAACCTGCTTGGTCCGCTGACCAATCCGGCCGGAGTAAAGCGCTTTGTGATAGGCGTATTTTCCACTGAACTTTGCCGCCCGATGGCTGAAGTGTTGAAACAGCTTGGTGCAGAACACGTGATGGTGGTGCATTCTAAAGATGGCCTGGATGAAATTAGTCTTGCTTCTTCAACCTATGTGGCTGAACTGAAAGATGGTGAAATCATTGAATGGGAAATTCAACCTGAAGCTGTCGATATTGAATCGCAAACTTTGACGGGTTTATCAGTTGATAGCTCAGCTGAAAGCCTGACTCTGATTAAAGATGCCTTAGGCAAGAAAAAATCTGCGATTGGTGAAAAAGCGGCCAATATGGTGGCACTGAATGCCGGTGCGGGCATCTATGTTTCCGGTTTAACCAGCAATTATAAACAAGGTGTGGCATTGGCGCATGACATTATCTACGGCGGTCAGGCTTTAGAAAAAATGGGCATTTTGTCCGAATTCACCAAAACTTTAAAAGAATACGAAGCTTAAGGCAGTAGGACAAAGATCATGGTAGATATCGCAAATACAATTTTAGGCAAAATTGTTGACCGTAAGCAGGAAGAATTTTCTGCCCGTCTTAAGCAACGCAGCTATAAAGATGTAGAAGAACTGGCGCAGGCAGCAACGCCTGTGCGTGGTTTTGCACAAAGCGTCATGTCTAAACGTCCAGGTGTGATTGCAGAAATTAAAAAAGCCTCGCCATCTAAAGGCGTGATTCGTGAAAACTTTAATCCTGCGGAAATTGCCCAGCAGTATGAAGACGCTGGTGCAGCTTGCCTGTCTGTACTGACAGATGTAGACTTTTTCCAGGGTGCGGATGAAAATATCCAGATTGCCCGTTCACACTGTGCCCTGCCCGCATTACGCAAGGATTTTTTGATTGACCCTTATGGGGTGATTGAAGCTCGTGCCCTGCATGCAGACTGTATTCTTTTAATTGTGGCCTGTCTGTCTGACCAGCAACTGGAAGAAATGTCGAAAACAGCATTTGAACATAATCTGGATATACTGGTTGAAGTGCATGATGAAGATGAGCTGGAACGTGCAATGAAGCTCTCAGATCGTTGTCTGTTAGGCGTAAATAACCGTAATTTAAAAACCTTTGATGTTGATTTAAATACATCGCTGCGTTTGAAAAAATTGCTTGAGCCTTCGCGTTTACTGGTTACTGAAAGTGGTATTGCTACACCTGCCGATGTCCACATGATGCAAGAACATGATATTCATGCCTTCCTTGTGGGTGAAAGTTTTATGAAACAGCCTCGTCCAGATTATGCCTTTAGCGCATTATTTGGTCAGCCTGAACTGATTTAGTGAATAACCAAGATTATGAGTAAACATGATTCTTCGCTTTCGAAAGATCAGTACAATTTACTGAAATCTTTTAAAAAGCAAATCACCAATCCGCATTCGACTGCAATTGCCAAACAGCCTGAGCCTAAAGCTCAGGTTCAGCAAGAACAGGAAGATGACTTCGAGCTTTTTCAAAAGCAAATGCAAGGTGTCAAAAAAATGGACACCAGTAATATTGCAAAACTTGAAAAAACATCCAAGAAAAAACCGGATGCACAAACTTTAGCGAAACGTGCAGCGGCGACCGGACCGATGGAAACCGATCAGGCGGAATTGTCGGATACCCAAGCTATGCTTAATCCGGTCGCGAGTCAGGCGACATTAAGCTATCGCATTGCAACGTTGCAGCACAAAGTGTTTGAAGATTTAAAAGCTGGTAACCTGCGCTGGTTTGAAGCGGTCGATCTGCATGGCTGTACCGTAGAAGAAGCCCGTGTTGCAGTGCTCCAGATTATTCAAATGGCCAAAGATGAAAATCAGAATGTCATTAAGATTGTGCATGGCAAAGGTCCGGAAGCCATTTTAAAAACCTATGTCAATGGCTGGTTGCGTCAGCACCGTGATGTTCTAGCCTTTGTTAGTGCACCTGAAAAGCAAGGCGGCACTGGTGCAGTGTTGGTTCTGCTAAAACGTGCAGAAAAGAACCCAAAATTCAAACAGTAATCGGAATTTTTCTCTAAAACAGGGTATTGTAGCGGTTTTCTGCTACAATGCCGTCCTTGTTCAATATCAGTGTAAGTGAACACGTCTTATGTCTATGCAGCAATCCTACGCCAACATTTTAACTGCCGTTGGTGAAGATCTTAATCGTCCTGGTCTTAAAGATACGCCAATGCGTGCTGCTAAAGCTTTTTCGTATTTAACGTCTGGATATAGCAAAACTTTAGAAGAAGTGACCAATAGTGCGGTCTTCCCTTCCGACAACCGTGAAATGGTTTTGGTCAAAAATATCGAATTCTATTCTCTCTGCGAACATCATTTACTACCTTTTTACGGTCGTGTGCATATTGCGTACTTACCTGAAGGCCAGGTTTTGGGTTTATCCAAATTTGCCCGTATTACTGAAATGTTTGCGCGCCGTCTGCAAATTCAGGAAAACCTGACCCAGCAAATTGCTGAAGCGGTGGCTGAAGTGACTAAAGCACGCGGTGTTGCAGTAATGATTGATTCTGCGCATATGTGCATGATGATGCGTGGTGTGGGCAAACAGGAATCGACTACCCGTACGGTGTCTTTTGTGGGGGATTTTAAAACCAATAAAGACGAACGTCGTGAATTCTTGACCGCTTTACCTGAAAGCTATTAAGTTAATACTAAAAAAGCCTCAATCTTTATTGAGGTTTTTTTATGGGTGCTGATATACAGTGAAAAATGCATACTGACTTAATTGAAGTAAATATATTTAAGGATGATTCATGTCGCATATTTTGTTAGCAGGACGAGGCTTAACGCAGGCTGAAAAAGCAATTGATTACCCTCGTCCGGACCGTTTAGTGCAAGGTAATCCTAAACGTGAAACATATAGCCTGTATGAACATCCCCATATGAACTGCGGCATCTGGCAGTGTGAAGTAGGTGCCTGGAATATCCAGTTTGCTGCCAACAAACAGGAATTCTTTCAAATCATTGAAGGTGTCGTTCGCATCCATGACAAAGTGACTGACAGTTATATTGAAGTGACTGCGGGAAATGCAGGCATTATTCCACCTGGCTTCACTGGAACATTTGAAGTCGTTGAAGCAGTGAAAAAATATTTTGTCGTGGTAGAAGCCTAGAACCTGTATATACAGATTTTTCTTTTATATTTTTATAAAAATTTTTAAAGCCGTAGCACACTCATAGGTTCAGTATATATCATTACTCAAGCCATTCTCTCCCGCTCACCATCTGTCTAAGGTGAATGAGCGGAAAAATTTATCCGCTTTTCTTAGGCTATTTACAGCAGCATGATTTTATTAGTCCTGATATGGCACGCAAATTTTGCAAAAGAATGAAGCCAAGCCCTATTTTTAAATATCAAGCAAAATAAGAATGTAGAGCTCGGCTTCAGTAGTTATCCTAGCATTCGCTGTGTTCAATCAATGCAATGTCTGGAGTCGGTAACTCGCTTTGCACCAAATAAACCCGGTTTCGGCCGCTATTTTTAGCTGCATAAAGTGCAGTATCTGCGGCAGCAAGGAATTTTTGATAATCTGGCTGACCATCATAAAGCACACAGCCAATGCTTACGGTAAATCTGAATTGCAGACCCTGAGTGGTGGTGATCATGCCATTTTCCACATATTTACGAATACTTTCTGCAATATGCATGGCACGTTGCGCATCATGATCTACCAGTAACAACAGGAACTCTTCACCGCCCACCCGGAAAGCATAATCACTGCCTTGGCTATATTTTTGTAAGGTTTCAGCAATAAATTTCAGTGCCAAATCCCCGGCAGCATGTCCAAATTTATCATTAATCGATTTAAAGAAATCCGCATCAATCGCAAGCAAAGACAATGACGTGCCATTTTGACGTGAGAAAGTAATTTCACGTGAAATAATGGTATTTAAATAACGACGATTTAACAGTTGGGTCAGTGAATCATTGCCTGATTCGATATACTCAGACACTTGGAACAACTGATCGACCAAGATTTGAATTTCACGGTTTAAATCACGAATCTGCTGAATCAGTCCCAAGATCTCATCTTTTTGCGTGCACTGAATCACGGCAGTATTGAGCTGATCGACCTGATAAATACGGTCAATGATCAATTGCACCTGATCGGAACCGCTAAAAGCATAGGATGCTTTATGAATAAACCACAAACCAAATTCAGATTTAGACAAGATAGGATGATGAAAACCGACATTACCTGAAAAGACTTTAAACATCAGTTCATTTTCCCAATCAAGTAATGAGCTGCGTTGTTTGTCTTTTTGTACTGCTACATCCTGCATTGCGGAGAACAGTCGATAACTGTGTTTAATCTCTTGATTGACTGCCGTTTTGGCTTCGTATGACCGGCACATGATTTCAGTTGAAAAGCCCATGATCTGGACCATGTAACTGCAAACAGTGAACATATCCTGTTGTGGATTTTGAGCCATCAGTTCAAATATTTTGCGCTCAATTTCACATACACCGCGCATGATTAACCAGGATGGAATGCCCACACGCGCATGCACATGACCCACCATGTGCTGTTTTTGTACCGCTTCGCTATAGCGTTTATTAATGCCAACACTAAAGCTCTCCAGCAGCCAAGCATTCAGTGTATTGAGCAAGCGTTGCTGAATCAAATCATCCGAGAAAAATTCTGCGGACTCTTTCTCGACCAGCATTTTTTTATAAAATTCTTCAACCAGAATCAGCGAATGATCTTGTATAAACTGAAAGGCATGCAATAAATCATCTGATGAATAATTCTGACATATATGTTCCCATTGCTCAGCCAGCATGGCCATACATTCATTATTCATATAACTGGTTCCAAGACTTTTTAGGGAGAGGGAGATAATTACGTTATTAATATAACAAATAATGACAATAAATACTGTGTGGACCAAAAGTTGTGTTACATAAATAATGAGTAAAAATAAACATTTATTAGATTTTTTACTCTAAAAGAAGCGTATATATCCCACTCCGGTTTTCATCCAGTCTTTACTGTCTTGCTGTTGATATTGCCAGTTGAAACGAATCGCATTCGGAGGATTGAATACATATTGCAGTTGGGTATTGAGCCGCATTTGCCATTGCTGTGAATCTTCCCAGTACGGTAGCTCTACCTGTATTAAGCTATTGATTTTATCAGACCAGATATTCTGACAGCCTAGCGTAGGCCCGGCTCCAACACGCCAACCTCGATCTAAAGCTTTTCCTGCCTGAAGATGGCCTTGTAATTGGGCATAACATAAATGTTCCCGAGCCTGATCTGCATGGCTATAGCCGGCCTGGATGTTTAAGCGAGCCAGTCCATGCTGCTCGTGTTCACTAAACTGTCCATCCTGTTCTAAAGCTTCCTGTTGCCAACCTAAATTAAAACCCCAACTGAGCGGCGTATTAAATGGTGTAATCGGGTTATAGGAGTTCACCGAAAACAGGTCGAAATGTTCCAGTTTAAGTCGATCTTCACGATATTGCACCGAGCCCTGCAAAAACAATAATTGTGTACCGGTTCGAAAACCGCCTTGTGGATCAATCAGATCATGGTAAGCCTGACGATGTCCCAGCTTGACAAATGACTTGCCTTGCACTTCTCCTGCTTGAATAGAAACATCACGCGCATTGTGGCTTTGGGTCGGATCCGTTTTTGGAGGCTCGGGCGGCTGACGCTGTTTATCAATATTGAGCTGGCTTCTTAAGCCCAATAACTGACGAAAGCGAGGCTGGGCAAAAGAGCGATCAATTTTATGTCTAAGAAAATCCAGATATAAATGATCATAGGCCATTTCCAGCATTTTAGCTTGATCATCTGTTGGATAAGCATTTAACATAGACGGCATAACAGCAATATCGGCATAAGCAAACTGATGGGCAGTTTTAGCCAACGTTTTGCCATGCTGTCTGACCTGGGCCAACAATTGGGTTTCCAAGGCAGGACGATAAATTTTATGCTTGACCAATCCCTGCTGCTCTACAACTTTCAGGGTTTCTATCGGAATTGCAGCGCTATTAAACTGTTTTTGCAAATCAAGTTCGGGACGGACCAGGTCAAACAGCCCGAGTAAACGGTAAGCACAGTTATCATTAATAAAATAATAAGGAAAACTGACTTTCTGCATTTCCCAAAGATGCTGAACCAGAAACTGAGTCTCGTCCGGAGTCAAATTTAGCTCATACTCCCACAAATCGCGACTTTCCAGATCGCCATATTCCTTGACCTTGCGGTAATAAGGCATCAGTGAGTATTCACCGGGATATTGTCCGGTCAAACCTTTCCAGGCAAATGACCAGTTATCATTACTATTCACCGTAGCGGCATAGTTGACGGCATAGGAAATCAGGTTCAACTGCTGCTGGTCTTTGGGATCTAGACGTAATAAGGTATGACCAAACATGGAACTGGGATTGCCCATATAATCCGTCGCATAAACCAAGGTCGCTTTATAGGGTTTGACTTCACTGATCCACTGCTCAAATTCGGGACAGCTTACTGCGGGCAATTGCTGTTCAGACAATTCCAGTTGCTGCATCAGCCAGCGACTACGAGCCGGGAACCGGCACCGCACAGACTGGTTCGGTTCGGATGCTAAAAATAATGCCTTTATGTTCTGCTGCAATTCTTTTTTAAGATTGCTACGCCCCTGCTCGGTGAGAAAAAATCCTGAATACGCAACCTCGCTTTGGCCTTGTGCATTCGCATACATCAAACGTTGCCAGGTACGTGATTGATCTAGCTGTTTGGCTTCCGCCCGAGTTAAATAAGGAGCGATGTCTGGTGTTATTTCGGCTGCATCACTCAAAGGTGCAATAGCTAGTCCAAGCAGTAAAAAAGCATATTTCATTGAGTAGTCTTATTCTCTTTAATTCTTGTATTCATAAGAAAACCCTGCCGGGAAGACAGGGTTTTCAGTCAATGGATCAGATATAGACTTTTAATACATCATCTTTTTCCATAACGGCCTGCAAAGACGCTAAGACTTGAAGAGTATTCTGGTTTTGATCGGAATAGATTTCAGAAAAATTTTGCTTGGATAGCGCAAAAAAGCGTGCTTTATCTTCAGCTTTGATATTTAGCAATTCAGCCAGTACATTCAGGCTTTCACCCTCACCTACCGACATATCACGCGCGAGGGTCTCGGCATTTTCATTGGTAAAAGCCACCACCTGAGCGGTTACTCTTCCACCTTGGCTACATCCTAAAGTACCAAAAGTAATTCCGAGCCATTGGTTAGTAAAAAGAACGTTTGTAGTACCTGCCAGAAGTTTAGGAACGATACCGGATTGGCCTGCCCATACCTGGCTACCAATACCACAACCTACATCATTGTCGGCCATTGCCATACCTGAACCTGTGACCAGTACTGCAGCCAGCATTATTTTCTTCAACATGCTTATTCTCCAATTATTCTCATGCAATCTTTGTTATTACGATTATTACTATTACGTTATTACTTTAGTCATGTAATCTAAATTACATTCTTGCAGAGTAGCGGTAAGTCAAGTGCCGTTCAATGGAAAAAATGTATGTTTTAGCTAAAGATAAACCACTACTATTTTAATGATTTTTCAGAATCCAGCGCCCATCAAAATTACGTTTGCCTAATATTTTCAGAACCAGCACCAGACTGAGCAATAATAGCAAATACCAGGAACCCATCTTGCCCCAGCCCACCATATGCCAGGCATCTACCTGACTGGGATATAACCAGATTTTGTTAAAGGTACTGATGTTTTCTGCAATCCAGATAATAAACGCTAAAATAACCAGTACAGGTAACATCGGCAATTGAATCTGATGTTGCTGCAACTGAAAGCGGATTTTGGTTTTCCAGAAAATCACCCCACTCCAGGCGAAGAGCAACAAACGAATATCGGGAACAAAAAATTTGCTCATGAAATTAATATAGGAAAGTACTGCCAAAGCCAGCATGTTGCTAAAACCCGGCAATTTATCAAATGACACCTGATACAGTCTGAGTGAACGCGCAAAAAAACTGCCCACTGCCGAATACATAAATCCGGCAAATAAGGGCACCGTCATTATTTTAAAAACTGCCGGCTGTGGATATTGCCAGGACGCAATCTCTGGATGAGTCAGAAAAATTTCCATACCCATCGCCATGATATGAAACAAGGCAATCACCTTGGCTTCGGCCCAGGATTCCAGTTTTAAATACAGCAAACAGGCCTGAATGATTAAGGCATAAAACAACAGATAGTCATAACGAAAAAAGCCGTAAAATTCCTGGCTATTCATCGATGCGCTAAGTGCGAAAGCAATCAGCAGTAAAATCCCAAATAAGGCAGCCGAAGCTGCCTTAAATGAGAATTCAAAACATGATTTAAAAAAACTGATCAAGGTTGAATCCTAAAAAATGAGTTGACTCACAATGCATTAAAGATACTTGGCGCTGTATTCATGCACGGTATCAATAAATACTTTAGGATTCGCAGGATCGACCCATTGGGTAATCCCATGGCCCAGATTAGCCACATAACCGGTTTTTTCACCACCGGCATAAGCATCATCCAACATGGCTTTGGTGGCTTTTTCAATGGATGCTGGCGTGCCATATAAAGTTGCAGGATCAAGATTGCCTTGTAAGGCAGCGCGACCGTTGATGGTTTGACGGGCTACATTCAAAGGTGTAGTCCAGTCCAGTCCAAAGGCATCGGCACCGGTTGCCAGCATAGGCTCAAGCCACTGACCGCCGCCTTTGGTAAATAAAATGACCGGAACTTTACGTCCGTCTTTTTCACGTTTTAAACCGGCAACGATTTTTTGCATGTAATTCAGGGAAAATTCGATATATTCACGATGCGCTAATGCACCACCCCAGCTGTCAAAAATCTGTACCGCTTGTGCACCGGCATCAATTTGCGCATTCAGATATTCAATCACCGCAATCGCCAGTCGATCCAGCAAAGCATGCAATACTTCAGGCTGTGCATACATCATCTGTTTGGTATAACGAAAATCCTTACTGGAACCGCCTTCCACCATATAAGTGGCCAGTGTCCACGGGCTGCCGGAAAAACCAATCAACGGCACTTGTCCGCCTAAAGCCGAACGAATGGTGCTTACCGCATTCATCACATAATCAAGATCAGATTTGGCATTGAAATTAGGCAAGTTCGCTACATCTTGTTCATTGCGGATGGTTTTATGGAATTTTGGACCTTCCCCGGCTTCAAAATATAAACCTAGCCCCAAAGCATCGGGCACGGTTAAAATATCTGAAAATAGAATGGCAGCGTCCAAGTCATAACGACGCAAAGGTTGTAAGGTCACTTCGCAGGCAAAATCATTATTTTTGCACAGGGAAAGGAAATCGCCAGCTTTGGCACGTGTTTCGCGATATTCAGGCAAATAACGTCCGGCTTGACGCATCATCCAAACTGGTGTGGTATCTACTGGCTCACGTAATAAGGCGCGTAGAAAACGATCGTTTTTTAGAGTCGTCATGCACTTTCCCATCTCATTTTTAATCTTCGAAACATCATAACAAAAAGGTCGAAAATTTAATAACTTCTATTGCAGCTAAAAATCGATCACGTTAAATGTAAAATATTTTTTACACAAAACAAATACTGCATCTCCTCATTTTTTCTGCAATACTTGTGTAGTTTTGTCACATAGTTAATGAATAATTCTTAAGGTTGAATTACATGTACGTTCGCACATTACTCGCCATGAGTTTAAGTTGCATTTTTGCAGGTACAGCATTTGCCGCATCTACTGCTGAACAACCATTAAATCCTAAAAAGATTGCCAATGTTGCCGTTCAAGATCCGATTGATCCATTGGCAACCGATGCCGCATCTGGTGCTGCAAGCACTGCGAATACGCAGATTACACCACAAGAACAACGTGACCTGAACAAGGCTTCAGAAACCCTGCAGAATCTCCAAAATACTGAAGATGATAGCGCTGCGATTGGTGCTGCACCAACGACAAAGACGCTTAGCCCATCAACAAGTTTGAATCCGGCCGCAGTTAAAGCATCTTGGACCTTGGATGGTCTAAATAATGCGGCATGGTATGACAATATTGGTAAAGGCCAATTCCCGGTTTATGCACGTGCTCATGTGATGTTAAATAATGCTCATGCATCACCAGGGGCGATTGATGGCGCAAGCGGTAAAAATACCCTGAAAGCTATTGCCTCATTCCAGCAAATCAGTGGTCTTAAACCTACAGGTATTTTAACCCAGGAAACTTGGGATGCTTTGGTTGCACGTCAGGGCGCTAAACCTGCATTTGTTGAATACACCATCACAGATGCAGACCTGAAAGGGCCTTACGCAGAAACCATTCCGCACGATTATGCCCTGCAAGCCAAAATGAAAGGCCTGTATTACACTCGTGTCACAGAAATGTTGGGTGAAAAATTCCATATGGATGAAGACTTTTTGAAAAAGTTAAATCCTAAGGCAACCTTCAAAAAAGCCGGCGAGAAAATTATTGTTGCCAATATCCGCAATGAAGTTCCAGAAGATATTCATTTAATTGTGGCGCATAAAGGTGCGAAACAGTTATATCTATTCAACAGTCGTAACCAGATGATTGGCTCATTCCCTGCGACCATTGGTAGTTCGGATACACCTTCTCCAACAGGAACTTATAAAGTCACTGGCGTAGCACCAAATCCTTGGTATAGCTATTCACCAAGCAATTTTGTTCAAGGTAAAAATACTAAACCGCTTTCACTACCACCAGGTCCTAACGGTCCTGTAGGTAATATCTGGATTGGTTTAAGTAAAAAATCCTTTGGTATTCACGGTACGCCAAATCCATCTGCTATTTCTAAAACAGCATCGCATGGTTGTATCCGTTTAACCAACTGGGATGCCAATGATTTGGGTAAGAAAGTGAAATCAGGTGTGACTGTTAAATTCTTAGAATAATCACAGTACGCTGCATCAAGAAAAGCCTGCAATAAATGCAGGTTTTTTTCTTGTACTCTCTTTCAACAAGAACATATTTCATGCAATGATCGTTTCATAAATAGAATGATTTGTTGCCGTTTTAAGATTTCTATGACATTTTTAAACCATTAAAATAAGCTCAAGTTAAAAATAATGATAGGAGCATCAACATGAATGCTTTTTTACATCCGAGTGACAACCGTGGTCATGTCAAAATGGGCTGGCTTGAATCGAAACACAGCTTCTCCTTTGGCAGCTGGTATAATCCAAAACTCATGGGCGTGAGCGCCCTGCGTGTGATTAACGATGATCTGATTGCGGCACATAATGGTTTTGGCACCCACCCACATGACAACATGGAAATCTTAACCTGCGTACTGGATGGCACCATCTCGCATCGCGACAGTATGGGTAATGAAGGACATATTTCTGCGGGTGAATGGCAACTGATGAGTGCCGGAACAGGTGTGCAACACAGTGAAATGAACCAGGGTGATGTTCCGGTTCATCTGCTGCAGATCTGGATTATTCCTGATGAACACAATGCAGAGCCGAGCTATCAACAGGTTAAATGCGACCCACGTGAACAGCCGAACCAATGGCATTTGATTGTTGGACCAAAGGAAAATGCATTAATGCATATTCGCCAGCAAGCCGAAGTCAAAACTGCGCTGATTGAGCAAGGTCAAAGTTTGCCTGTGAAAGCGACTCAACATATCAATTATGTGCATGTGATTTCAGGTAGTGTACAAATTGCCGAGCATACAGTTGAAGCTGGCGGTGCAATTGCATTTCTTGAAGCCAGCCAAATTAAAGCTTTGCAAGATGCACAAGTGATCTGGTTTGATTTACCCGAAGTGCAAGATTAAAGCTATTTTTATTCCTCCCGATCCGAGATGATTATTATCAAATAGTCGTCTCGACTATTTAAGTAAAATAATAAAATAAATACCTTATTCAATTTTAGTTTCTGTTTTAGCCCGCCTCAGATTGATTGATATAAAATATAAATCCAACCAATCAGCAGCACTTTTTTACCCAAATCACCTAATTTTAAGCGATAATCAAGCTTATCTTTTGTATGCAATCACCCCCATAAAAAGTCACTTTAATCAGTTAAGACGGGCCTGGCCGCGTTATTTCAAAAGCTTTAATAAAGTCCCGAACCTTGAAATTGGTTTTTAATAATCAGAAGAGAAAATCCATATGAACCAGATTTTGAATATTGATACCGCTCAACAACAAGCTTTGCTTTTTTTATTAGATTTTTTAAAACAACGCGACTATCAATTTGCGGCCATAACGCCTCTTTCACATCAACGTATTTTGGGCCGAAAAAAGAAAGAAAAAAATACCGTAATTACACTTCGGGATATCTTCGGCTGGAATCTGGCATTTGCCGAAACCGATCTCGATGCAGCGCTTTTTGCAATTCTGAAAGACAATCAGCTCATCCATTTACAGAATAATCGATGGCTAAGTGATGTACGTGTCGCTTCGCTCGATCAGCAATTATTTATTCATTCAAGTTTCCCTACCGTACAACAGGATGCGGTCTTTTTTGGGCCAGATACCTATCGCTTTGTTTATCATCTCAAGCAATATTTAGCAGCTCGACCGCATTCATTTAAACGGGCTGTGGAATTGTGCTGCGGAACTTCAGCGGCTGCAATTCATCTCGCCAAATCTTGCCCTGACCTGGATGAAATCATGGTAGCCGATCTTAATCCCAAGGCACTATTTTATAGTCAAATCAATGCCAGCTTTGCGGGTTCAAATAATATCCATCCGGTTTACAGTAATTTATTTACCCAGCTGGAAGGACAGTTTGATCTTATTTTTGCCAATCCGCCTTATTTAATTGATGCAGATCAGCGGCAATATCGTCATGGCGGTAATCAACTGGATGGCAATGAATTATCCTTTAAAATACTTAAAGAGGGTATTGAGCGACTAAATCCTCAAGGACGTTTATTTTTATATACCGGCGTCGCTATTCGTCCAGATGGTAATCCTTTTGTAGAGCAACTTGAAAAGTTGATGCTGTCTAAATCACACATTAACTGGTGTTATGAAGAAATTGATCCTGATGTTTTTGGTGAAGAGTTGGAGCAGCCTGCTTATCAGCATATAGAACGAATTGCTTTGGTTTTGGTGAAGGTAGAAAATACAGTTGAGCTTAAATAGGAAATTATTTTTTGAATATAGGCACAATTAACAGATATAGATGAGCCAAGGTACTGGTGAAAATCATTAGCCATCGTGAAAGAAATACTGTTTTACAAGTTTAAACATTTAAACCAAATTGCTAAGTTAAATACGCTTGTAAAGCTCCAAACAACTCCTTTTCCTCAATTTTATATGTAATGTTTGATATTCAGGGGATCTCCCTTGAGAAGCCCTGTTGCCTACCAAAAATCTATCTGCAGGATAAGTTTTGTAGCTACAGGTAGGCTTGCTCAGAAGGAATAGCTCAATATTACTTAAAATAATTCAATGGCAATTTCAAATAAGACACACCATTGGCTTCTGGCTCAGGAAACTGCCCCGCTTTCATATTGATCTGAATCGCCGGTAGAATCAGCTTAGGCATACCCAGTCCTGAATCCCGCTGATTTCGCATCTGAGCAAATTCAGCTTTACTGATTCCCTGATGAATATGAATATTCTGTGTTTTTTGTGTCTGTATATCAGATTCACACACATACGATTCACGTGTTTCAGGCAAATAGTCATGACATAAAAAGACCCGGGTATCTTCTGGTAATTGAAACAGGTTTTGCACCGAATCATAAAGCTGTTCTGCACTGCCCCGCGGGAAGTCACAACGTGCTGTACCATAATCTGGCATAAACAGGGTATCACCCACAAAAACCGCATCACCAATCACATAACTCAGACAAGCAGGCGTATGTCCCGGTGTAGGAATGTTATAGGCTTTCAATGTTCCGATTTGAAACGACTCATGATCTTCAAATAAATAATCAAAAAGCTGCTGGGCATTCCATTGTTTAATATCCAGATGATAAATCGCACCAAAGGTTTCCTGTACCACGGAAATCTTCTGGCTCATGGCAATCTTGCCACCCAATTCTTCTTTGAGATATTGCGCAGCAGTTAGATGATCGGCATGGACATGGGTTTCCAGAATCCACTCAACCGTTAAACCCTGCTCTTTAATATAGGCAATAATTTTATCGGCATGAATAGTTGAGGTACTTGCCGATGCCGGATCATAATCCAAAACGCTATCAATAATGGCGCAGGCTTTGGTCGCAGGATCACGTACAACATAACTGAAGGTATTGGTATCTTCGTGAAAAAAATCTTTTACTATAGGTAAATTTGACATCGTTAAGCTCCTGACCATTTACGGTGAATCCAAACACCCACCAGCATTGCTACAACAAAATAGAGCACTTGATAGTGGCCCAAACCGATCAAGGTAAAACTTGGTGCCGGACAGATACCGGCAATACCCCAACCTGCACCAAATAAAACCGCACCCGTAATCAGTTTCTTATCTATCTGATTATTTTTAGGCAAATCAATAGGCTCATTAAATACTGTTTTCGGTTGAGCCGCACGTACCGCTTTCTGAAAGGGGATAAAGGCCACCGCAATCGCGCCCATCATGACAAAGGCCAGACTGGCATCCCAATCACCAAACAGATCCAGAAAGTCGAGTACTTTTTCAGGATTGGACATGCCCGATACCATCAGACCTACAGAGAACAGAGCACCAAATAAAAAGGCAAACACATTTTTCATTTTAGAATGCTCCTGTGATATGACGGATAATATAAACGGTGACAAAACCTGCAAACATAAAAGTCATGGTTGCGACAATAGAACGCTTAGACAGGCGACTGATGCCACAAATTCCGTGACCACTGGTACAACCCGAGCCCAAACGCGTCCCAAAGCCTACTAGCAGACCTGCCACAATCATCATCAATGGGCTGGCATTCAATTCAATTTCAGGTTGTACAAACAGGCCATAAATAAATGGCGTGAGGATCAGGCCTGACAAAAACCAGATCGCAGGCGTTTTAAACATGGTTTTTGAGTTTAATACCTGCCCAACCAAACCACTGATTCCTGCAATACGGCCATTGACGTAAAGATAGCCAACCACGGAAAGTCCGAGCATTAAGCCGCCAATAAATGCGATGAGGAAGTCATGCATGATGAATCAATCCCTATACAATATACTTTTTTATATTATATAATAAAAAATATTAATCAAGCAGTTTTATGGTAAATTATGTGAACTGCATGGACTACATTAAAAATTTTGAGGACATTTATGGATATGATTGCTGCAAATGCCAAAATTGATTTTTCACAAGTCGATTTCGTCAGCCAATGCCTGAAAGTTTTGGCCAATCCTGACCGTCTGAAAATCTTATGTGTCCTGGTCGACGGGGAAATGAATGTTCAGGAAATTGAAGAATCTACCGATATTCATCAACCTACACTTTCACAACAGCTGACCGTATTGCGTAAGGCCGACATGGTCGGCACCCGACGTGAGGGTAAACAGATTTTCTATCGTCTGAGTGATCCCAAGGTCTTGAGCCTGATGCAAAAGCTGTATGAGCTGTATTGCGCCTAGTCCTCCTCTTAATGCAGCCAAAAAGAAATGATCAGGAACAGTCCGCTAAAAGCAGTAAACAGGTTTAGCCATACGGGATGTTGGGTGTAATAACCCTCAATAAATTCCGGCGGTCGCAGTGACGCCAATCCGCGCCGATATTGTAGAATTGAGGCGAAATTTACCAACATACCGAATACAATCACCGCAATTCCCAGCCATTGTGAATAAGCTATTTTTTGCGCATAAGCATCTGGGTCAACCAGTTGTACTAACAGGTTAGATTTTTCAATCACAAACCCAAATGCAATTAATGCCAAACCACTCCGGTTCCATGCCAGAGCAGTTCGTTCCAAAGCAAACAGTACCCGTGGATCATCCAAATTTGACATATCTTATCCGCTCTTCATACTTAGCCTATCCACTAATGTAAATGTGGACCTCAACCCTGTATAGAAGTTCTAATTAAAAAATAACTTTTTCTAACATGTAGTTAAAATCTTATTTTTCAAAAAATTCTTTAACGTCCACCGCCAAGCCTTGAGTGGATTTAAATTCACCCCGGTTATTTTTCCAAGCCATCGACGGTGTGGAGAAAAAGCTGTATTTCCCGATCAAGGCCTGATTGGCATCAATTTTGGCAGCAATTTCTGCAGGAATCTTTTCCATTTTCTTGAGCTGCTTTTTGCCTTTATTCTTGTTCATATCGTTAAAAACTGCCGCTGGATCTTTCAACATTAACAATGTTGCCACCTGACCACGGCTTTCTTCACGGATCACACCGATCTGAATATGACGCAACTGTGCCTTGCCTGATTCGACTCAAGGCCGGGCCGCTTGCCAGAATTTATAGCAACATGGACAACTGGGACCGGAAAAGACATAAACCAACCGTGGTGCATC
>NZ_DJDC01000034.1:0-5333 GCF_002430855.1 Acinetobacter sp. UBA5934
ACTTTTTGTATAAAAAGTTCGCGATCAAAACGGTACTGTGGAAAGAATACACCATCTTTGGCCCGTTCACCTGCAGCAATCACCATGATTGGATATTGCTGGTCATTTAGTTCCAAAATCTGGCGTACCATCGGCTCATCAAAACCTTCCATCATACAGCTATCAAAACCATACGCACGCAAGGCTAATACCAGATTTTCACAAGCCAAAGCTGTAGTTTTGCTTGCCCAAAGTCTTGCATCTGCTGGGTTAAAAGCAGTCACTGGCAACTGCTTATCCAGCGTACGAGCAATTTTGAAAGCAACTTTCTTAAAGTTACCCAAGGCATTGAAATAACCGGTTTTATAATTATATGGAATATATTTGTAATACTTCTGCACCGCAGCAGGTGCTTCAGGAAATGGAAACTCAGAAATATTCATCTTCGCCATTTCATCAATACGGTCGGTACGTGCGATACAGACAATTAATTCTGATGCTGTTTTTGCTGCAAGCTGGCTTAAACAGGCTTTGACCAGTTGTTTCTTTTTGGAAGGGGTCTGCACTACATAAAAAGTCCAAGGCTGTAAATTGGATGAGTTTGGCGCAAGCAAAGCAAGGTCTAAACAGTCATCCAGCACTTCCGCAGGAATGGGCTTTTTGGTAAATTTACGTACCGAACGACGGCTTTGCACAACTTTTTTAAAGTTTTCGACATCAATATCTGTCGGAGCTGGCTCATAATAACGTTTCTTTTCAGTTTGGGTATCGTTTGATTGGGTCATCTTTATCTACTCAGCTTTTAAAACTTGAAATTTATATCTATTAAAAAGCATAAAGCCACCAAATAATGTCATCATTCAGTGGATTTTCATTTAACAATACAAACAATTAATTAAATTGGGTAAAATCTGGTTTACGCTTTTGCATGAATGCAGAAACAGCTTCCATCATTTCAGGTGAGCCTACGCGATTCATGAAAATTTCAGCTTCATGATCAATCCATTGCACAATCTCATCGAGATTATGTTTCATTAAGGCTTTGGATTGTACTAATGAAGCCAATGGCAGGGCAGACAACTGAGCAGCTTTTTTTGCGGCAGTCGCATAGACATCTTCTTCAATACTATTAACTAAATTTGCAGCAACAGCAGTTTCGCTGTTAAATTTTTGAGCTGTTAAAAGCAACTCTGCAGCTTTGTGGTAACCTGCCTGCTCAACCAGTAATTTGCTTGAAGCGCCTTCAGGCGATAGACCCAAGCTCACAAACGGAATCTGAAATAGAGCAGTGTTATCACTATAAACCAAGTCAGCATGCAGTAAAATCGTTACCCCGATACCAATTGCAACACCACGAACCGCAGCAATTAAAGGCTTGGAAAATTTTGCAGCAGATTTAAGCAAAATAAAAGGCGCACCTTCCGAAGCCGGAGCCTGACCTTTTTGTGCTACAGATTTCATGAAATCCTGCATATCGTTACCAGCACTGAAATCAGCATCAGAACCACGTAAAATCACTACCCGAACGTCTTTATCCTGATCGGCTTCATCCAGCGCCTGAGCAATTTTTAAATACAATTCAGTGTATAACGCATTTTTAGCTTCAGGACGATCAATGGCTAAGGTCAGTACGCCATTGTCTAAATTCGCATTTAAATGTTGATGTGGTTGTTGAATACAGCTCAGTGTCATCGTACTATCCTTGCTTTAAAATTTAATTTGATTTTATGGCGTTTATTATGTCGCATATTTATTGGGGCGGCACAACTCACGAGTCATAAAAAACTTGATCTGTTATGAACTATACATTTGATTATCTGGTTTTCATTGGTCGCTTTCAGCCTTTTCATCTGGCACATATGCAAACGATTAAAATCGCTTTAGAGCAAAGTCAGAATGTGATTTTGGCACTCGGTTCTGCGCAGAATGAACGCAATATTAAAAATCCTTTTAGTGCTGCTGAACGCGAACAAATGATTTTGTCCAATTTTTCAGAAGCAGATCAGAAGCGAATTAAGTTTGTGCATGTGATTGATGTTTATGATGATCAAAAATGGCAACAACTGGTGCAATCTTTGGTGGCGGATATGGTAGAGCCTGAAGCAAAAGTCGGCTTAATTGGTCATTTTAAGGATGAATCTTCTTATTATCTTAAGCTGTTCCCAGAGTGGCAAATGGTGGAACTGGAAAGTCTGGTTGGGGCAATTTCAGCCACGCCGCTACGTGAAGCGTATTATCGTGGTGAAATTATTGAATCTGCTTTTCCATTCGGTACCAGCGAGTTTTTACACAAATTTCAGAATACCTCCACTTATCAACAATTGCAGCACAAATACCTGACACAAGATAAAACCAATCTGGAACAATCTTAAGTAAGCTTCTAGGGCGAGGCAGAGCATTGCCACGACCCAGGAGTGGATAAGATGAATATCCAAACCACCTTACAAAGTGTTTTGATTGCCAGTGTAATCAATCTAAGTATTGTTGTGCAGGTTCATGCACAGGAGTGGACACTGACTCCACAAACCTATGTGGGCTTTGATGTGAAGTCGATGGGTTTGTCTATTGTAAAAGGAAAATTTCAGCGGGTTCAGTCTGGCATGAGCTTTGATCCTGCAAGACCAGAAAATGCTTCGGCCCAGTTTGTACTGCATGTAAATAGCCTAAGTTTGAGTAAGCCTTCCCTGAAAAATATGATTTTGGGTGAAGATTTATTTTATGCAGATAAATACCCAACCGCGACTTTTAACAGTCATGAATTTGTACCTTTAGGGAATAATCAATATAAGATCAAAGGGGATCTGACTCTGCGCGGTATCACCCGGCCGGTGATTTTGGATACCTCCCTAGAACCTAATCCATCTGATCCAAAACTCATGGATGTAGAAGCTACCACTCTGGTTAAGCGCAGTGATTTTGGCATGAAAAAAGCATTTGGCGGGATCGGGGAGAAAGTCAATATTAAAGTATCTGGACAATGGCAGCTCAAATAAGCTGCCGGATTTGTCATAAAATATCTACTAACGTCTATTTTTTAATTCATCTGCTGTTGAGCCTTTTCGAGCAGGTCAATCGTCAATTGTTGCAGTAGCACAGATTGCTGCTTCCAGTGATGCCAATACAGTTTCATCTCGGTTTTGGCATTCGGCATAATTTCAATTAATTTCCCGGTCTGCAGATCATCACCAATTTGATATTCAGGCAACAAACCAAAACCTAAATCCAGATGCACTGCTTCTAAAAAACCGGTAGAAGAAGGAATAAAATAATGTGAATAGCTTTGCTGGTTTAATCCAAACAAATTCAGAATCACCTGATGATGCATCAAATCTTTATCATTAAAAATAATCGCAGGGGCCTGCCTTAATGCATCACGATAAATGCCATCTTTAAACCACTTTTCTACAAAAGAAGGTGTAGCTACCATGTGATAAGTCATCTGTCCCAAGTAATGCACTTCACAGCCTTTCATGGCAGTTGATTCAGTCGAGATACAAGCATTGACCAGACCGGTTTCAAGCAGCTGATGGGTTTGGGTCTGATCATCCAGAGACAGTTTTAAGGCAATTTTATGCTTGATTAATGTGGTCTGCAGGACTTTCAATAACCAGGTCGATAAAGAGTCGGCATTGGTGGCAATACTGAATTGATGAAACTCATGCTGACTGGATTGACCCATGAATTGTTGCAGAAGATTCTGTTCGCGTAATCGTTGATGCTGTAAATGCTCTAACAGCTTTTGACCCGCTTGAGTGACCCGACATGGACGTTCGCGCAGCAGTAAAATCTGTCCCAAATCTTTTTCCAAGCTTTGCACGCGTAACGTTACCGCAGATGCAGTAATGCAAAGCTGTTGAGCGGCTTCTTCAAAGCTGCCGGATTCAGCTACGGCAAGAAAAGCTTCACATGATTTATTTGAGAGCATAAACGTAACCTAAGAAAAACTGAGTTAAATTGATATTTTCTTAATCATACTTAATTAGTATTTTAAGCGGTGATAATTCACGACAAGATTTTTAAATTATTTAAGTTAAGTGGTTATGTTGAATAGTGCCGTACACGGTTTTGCCATGGGTTTAAGTCTGATTCTACCGATTGGTGCACAAAATGCATTTGTATTGAAACAGGGCTTAAAACAGCAACATGTTTTTGCCATTTGCCTCTGTTGTGCCTTGTCTGATGCCATATTGATTGCAGCAGGCGTATTGGGATTTTCAGAACTGGTTCTTTTGCATCCTGATTGGCTGAATATTGCCAAGTTTTTCGGGGCGACATTCTTGTTTATATATGGCACACAGCACTTTTATCAGGCCTGGAAAAGTGAACAACGTTTAGAGGCCAGTCAAAACCATGTGCCTTCTTTAGGGAAGGTGGTGTTGATCTGTTTAGGACTAACCTGGCTGAATCCGCATGTGTACCTGGATACGGTGGTATTACTGGGTTCAATTTCGACTCAATATCCGAACACGCAATTATATTTTGCCTTAGGGGCTATCACGGCATCGTTCTTATTCTTTTTTAGCCTAGGTTATGCTGCGCGGTTGTTACAGCCTATGTTTCAACGTCCACAAGCCTGGAAAATACTGGATGTGCTGATTGGCTGCGTAATGTGGTCGATTGCCATTTCTTTAATGAGCTAAATGAATAAAAAAAGGCATTAAAAAATAAATGCCTTTTTTAAGAAAGACTTTAAGCTGCTTGTAATACTTTTAAGTCCTCCAGCACTTGTTCAGCATGACCCGCTGCTTTGACTTTACGGTATTCTTTGACGAGTTCGCCGTTATGGAAAATAAAGGTTGAGCGTTCAATGCCCATCACCTGTTTGCCATACATGTTCTTTTCTTTAATCACATCAAAGATTTTACATAATACTTCTTCTTTGTCGCTAATCAGATTAATGCTCAAATTCTGTTTTTCAGTGAAGTTCTGATGCGCTTTCACCGAATCACGTGAAACCCCAAGAATAGTGGTATTTAAGGCATCAAACTGGTCTTTCAGGCAGGAGAAACCAATCGCCTGAGTGGTACAGCCGGGTGTAGAATCTTTTGGATAAAAATACACAATCAGCCATTCTGTTGGTATTTCAGTCAGGTTAATTTCTCCAGTGGTAGTTGGAAAAATTTGATTGGGCAGGGTAATAGCCGACATAGGTTCATCCTTATCAAGTTGAAATTATCATATTGATCTTGAAGTTATCAGTTAATGATAACGACTTTTAAGCATTTAATGCAGAACTGATAATGAATTTTAAAATATAAAAAAGCCTGCAATTGCAGGCTCTTATTCACTCTAAGTCAGCTTATTTTTTAGGCTGTTGAGCAGATTTCATCGCTTCTTCAGTCAAGCTTTTAAGT